>JAGAMH010000050.1 GCA_017624815.1 Clostridia bacterium | reverse complement strand
TATGAAAGCCTGCCGTAACGGAAACGCCGTATTGCTTGGCAACTTCTAACGCCTTAATACCAAGCCCAAACGGCAACATAATATGAACGTGGTCGGCACCTTTTATCGCAGCCTCCACAACGTCCGTTTGAGGTTTAGCAAGCGTTACCCCTACCTTTTTTACGTAGGCGTTTAAAAGCTTGCCTAAGCTTAAATTGGGCACTACGTATACGCCGCTTAAGCCCTTTTTATCTTGGTCGGCGCAAAGTATTCTAACGTCGTGCTTGCACTTTTTTAAATACCTAATAAGATTCATTGCGGCAATGGTCGTTCCGTTGTTTTCTTCGCCCAAAACGTCGCAAACTACCGTTATAATCATACTTCACCTAATACTTATAATATCTTTTTATTGACCTTAATAATATAAGCAAAACGTAAATCTAGTGTTAAATTTACATAAACTTAAAATAAACTTTAAAAATAGTTTTTCGCGCTACGTTAAATTGAACGAAATAACGCCCTTTTTTACAAACAAAAAAAACCGAAGGCTTTATCGCCTTCGGTTTTAATTTTAAATTTTATTATTCGTTTTCGGGGGTTGCTAAGTCAAGGTCGTTTTCTTGCTTGGGTTTAATTACTAAAACGACTACAATGCCAACGAGTGATAAACCTGCAATACCTAATAATACTACGGAAGCAACGTTGTTTTTAAGCCATTCGCTTTCGCCAGGTAACGCGGTTGCCTTTTTAGAAACGCTTATAGCCATATATTCGTTATGAGCGTCTGCATCGCTATCCTTGTCGGAAAGGGTGAGCTTAATTACGTAGAAGCTGTTTCTTCCTTCATCTTGAGGGATAAACGAAAGGGAAGTTTTATTCCATTCGTAAGCCGAATAAGTTTCGTATTCAGCATCGCTTTCGTTCATATCTGCAATTGCGGGAATAATGTTAAAATATTTTCTAGTGTCTGCGTTTTCGAAGATTTCGCCAACGCTTTCAACGAATTCTTTATAGGTAATACCGTCGTTATCGCCCTTGCCTTCAAGGTATTCGGTATAAGCTATTCTATCGAAGAGTAAAAGCGAATAGGTTGCGGTATATTTGCCCGATACGCCGTTGATATCAAAGGATTCAGCGGTATATTTAGTACCAACGTAGCCGGTGGGTTGAGAGCCGGGAGCTTCTACCGTTGCCTTAGTGTAACCAACTTTAAAGGTGAACCAAGGAACTACGCCTAATTCTCTCTTTTCATCTTCGTTGTAATAATTCCAAATTTCACTTGCGGAAACTTTTACTACTTCGCCGTTTTCATCGATATAATACATATCGTTGCCGCTTGCGTCGGTTGCGTATACGGTGAATACGTAAATGCCGTCCGTTGCGATATTAATAGAAAGCTTGTTGTAATTAAGAGCCGTTCTCGACTTTTGGCTATCCGTCTTGTAATAGATGGAGAACTTAAGGTCAGTATAATCGTTTACGTTATCTTTGAAAAGCTTTTCAACTGCAGGAAGATATAAGTAGTTAGAAGAACCTGCGTTGAGCTTGGGTTGACCGTTTTCAATGGTGAGCGCGTCGATTTCGTCTTGGTAAGCTTGGAAAGCGTTAGTATCGTAAGAAACGCCTTGTTGGTCTTTACCGATAAAGAGATAAGAATTGCTTTCTTTATTTACTTTATATTGATCGTCAACGTACCAATCGAGATAGATTTCGCCACTTGCTACGCCTGAAGTAGTAGAAACGTCTTTTGCGGTATAGTAAACTTTTACTAAGCCAGAAGCTTTAAAATCTTTTCCGAATACTGCTTCAGCTTCTGCTGCGGTGGGATAATAAGTGGATTCGGTATCTAAAAGGAAATATTCGTCGTCCGTTTTAACTTCGGTATATTCGGGAGCTTTTCCTTCTTCGTAGATATAGAAGTGAGTGGTTATGGTAGGGGAAGACGCTACAACGTCGATTGCAACGGGTTTAACGTTTACTTCTCCGCCCGTTAGTAAAAATCTTACTTCGTCGTCAAAGCAAAGAACGGGAGCTGCGTTGTCTACGATTTTCTTATCGTAGCCGTTTGCGTTGGTAGAAGTTTTATAGTTGAACGCTTGACCGTTTAAGCTATAAATGATTGCGCCCGCTTTGGTATCCGCTAAATCTTCTGCAAATTCCGCGCTGAAAGATAAGGGAGTTGCAGGGTTGGATTTAGAAGCCGAAACGTAATCGGCATAGCTGCCGCCGATATTTTCGAAGGTGAATTCGTTGCCGCCAACTAATACTTTATAGCCAGAACCGTCGTCCGTTCTTCCGTTAAAAGCTACGATGAACTTTTTAAGCTGTTCAGCCGTCATAGTTTTACCTTCGCCAAGGTCGCCTTCTAAATCGGTGGTAACGTAAACGGTTGCGCCGTCGCTAGAATTGGATTCGAATACTATATAGTTGTTGGAAACGCCGTCTTCCGTTTCAACGTATTGTTGAGATTGGAATTTTACTATAAACTTTTTATAGTTGCCTTCCACGCCCATTTCCATATTGAAAGAGCCTTGTTTAGCCGCGCCGTTATCGTTTTCCACCCAAGAATAAGCTAAATCCTTTCTATAAGAAACTGCAGCCGATTCCGATTCAACGTTTAAAAGAACGTAATGGTCGTCGTTAACCTTTTTAGCGTCTACGCTTGCGTCTGCAGACGCGTAGAAAATGTTAGTGCTGGTTACCGTTACGTCTCTATCGGCATAAGCGGGAAGCGTTGTTGCAACGAGCGCAGAAGAAGAGAGCGCTAAGGTTGCAGCTAACGTTATTAAAGAAATTTTACGTTTGTTCATATTTACTGCTCCGTAAGTTTGGTGCTGAATTTCAACGCGCATTTTACGCGCCGATTATAATACTAAATTATTTTACTATTAAAAAAAGTATTTGTCAAACGCTTTTATTTTGCGAAAGGCAAATACTTTGTAATTTTTATAAAAAATTTTGTACGCGTACACGCGCAAAGCCGTAAAAGCCGACCAAAAACCGCTTAACTTAAATTTTACAGTTAATTGCCGCCACTTATAATTGAACAAAAAAACCGATTAATTTGGTGCGTGCAACGCTTTTACGTTAAGTCTTTTAAATTTATACTTTAATTTCAAACGCCTTCCAAGGATTTTCCGTTTTAGGCGGTTCGGCAACGAACTTCATTTTTTCTTGCGTGGTGGGGTGTTTAAAGGCAAGCGAATACGCCCAAAGCGAAAGCTTTCCCTTAACTGCGTTTTCTCCTCCGTAGCGCATATCGCCGTATACGGGAGCGTTGATAGACGCCATTTGTACCCTTATTTGATGCGTTCTGCCCGTGTGGAGTTTTACTTCGGCTAAACAGAAATTGCCCTTTTCTTGCAACACTTCGTATTCAAGCGAAGCAAACTTTGCATTTTCTTCCGTTTGCGTACAAACGTAAACCATATTGTTTACGGCGTTTTTTCTTAAATAGTTTTCTAACGTAGCCTTCTTTTTTGCGGGAACGGAGCATAAAACGGTTAAATACTTCTTTTCAAAGCCGCCCGTTTTCATCTGTTCGGAAAGTCTTGACGCCGCCTTTGAAGTTTTTGCGTAAACCATTACGCCGCCCGTGGGACGGTCTAATCTATGCACTAAGCCCAAAAATACGTTGCCGGGCTTTTCATACGTTTCCTTAATATAACGCTTTATGCAATCGAAAAGGTTATCGTCGCCGCTTTCGTCGGGACAACAAGCTATATTCTGAGGTTTTAAAACGACGATAATATGATTATCTTCGTATAAGATTACCAAATCTTCAGTTTTCATATTTTCTCCTATTAGCGTTTACCTATAAAAACGCCGCTTGCGCCGCAAGGTAAAGCAATTCCTTCTTCGGTGGGAATACCAACTTCGTACGCTTCCACTTCGCCTTGATAATCTTTAAGAGTAAGCGTTAAAATATTTTTTAACACCGCAGGCTGTAACCCCGTGGTATAACTGTTTATAAGCACGAACAATGGATTTTCCACTAGTACGTTAGAACATAATTTTACGAAATCGAAAAGGTTTTCTTCTATCTTCCACATTTCGCCGCCAGGGCCGCGTCCGTAGCTAGGAGGGTCCATAATAATCGCGTCGTATCTGTTTCCCCTTCTTATTTCCCTTTGAACGAATTTAGCGCAGTCGTCTATTATGTAACGAATACCCGTATCTATGCCCGAAAGCCTTGCGTTTTCGCCCGCGCGTTCAACCATGCCCTTCGCCGCGTCTACGTGGCACACTTCCGCACCGGATTTAGCGCACGCAACCGTTGCTCCGCCCGTATAAGCGAACAAGTTTAACACCTTAATTTTTTTATCGGGGAATCTACTTTTTTCGGCTTCTATCAATCCTCGCATCATATCCCAGTTTACGGCTTGTTCGGGGAATAGTCCCGTATGTTTAAAGCCCATAGGCTTAATTTTAAAGCGCAAATCGCCGTAAGATATATTCCACTCTGCGGGGATTTTATTTTTGTATTCCCACGCACCGCCGCCCTTTTCGCTGCGGTGATATATTGCGTCTATCCCCTTATTAGAATAAAGGCTTTCTTCCCTTTTCCAAATAACTTGAGGGTCGGGGCGCAATAGGGTAACGCTTTTCCAACGTTCCAACTTCATTCCGTTGCCCGTTGCTATTATTTTGTAATCTTCCCATTTATCGGCTGTTCTCATAACAATAATTATATAATACTATCAAAAAAATGTAAAGCAAAATAAAAGCGTGTAAACACTAATTACGGGCGAAAAAAGCCGACTATATTATCGGCTTTTAGATAATTTATTAAGTTTCGTCTATTTTTACCGTAAATTTTTGCCCGTTATCAAAATGCAAAACTACGCCGTCTTCAATTAAAACTACGCCTACAACGAATTCGTCTTTAAATAAAATTTGTATTTGATTTAGTAAATCTTCTTTTAAAATTTTCATAAGTGATATATCCTCAAATAATTTTTCTTTTACTTGACGATACTATTATACCACTCTTAATTTGGGAATTGTAATAAAATTTCCTAAAAAGAGAGTAGCATATTTTGTAGAAAAAACACTTTGTTTGGGGAATTATGTCGAACTTTTCTGAAAGGCTTAAAGAGCTGATGCAAGAACGCGGATTAAACCAGTTAGAGCTCGCCCGCCTTACCGGCGTACGCAATACCAATATATCTAACTTTTTAATCGGGTTAAATCAACCGTCTTATAAAAACTTAATAAAACTTTTATACTTTTTTAACTGTTCGGCAGACTATATGTTGGGATTAATCGAATTTGACACCCAAGAAAAACCGCTGCCCGTTTTACCCTTTGGACCAAGGTTAAAAAGCATTTTAAAAGAATATTCCGTTTCGCAGGAAAAGCTTATTAAAGAGCTGCCCGTTTCAAGCTCCGTTTTATATAAGTGGTTGGCGCAAATAAGCTATCCCTCGCCCGACAACCTTATAAAACTTGCAAAGTATTTCGACGTTTCGGTAGATTATTTAATAGGAAGATTACGTTAATATAAGAAAAAAGCCCCAAGGCAACTTTTGTTGCCTTGGGGCTTTTATTTTAAGTAAACTGCGTTAAATAGTCGTATAAGGTATTGTAATAAGTATTTAAGTAACTAACCGCAACCTCGTCCGCCTGATAAATAGCCAATCGCTCCACGGGGTCTTCTATCGTCATATAGTAATCCCTTACTATAACGTACCTTTCCAAATAAGAAAGGCTGTAATCGACGATATACGGAGCGTTTCCGTCTTCCGTACTGCCGCCCGTTTCTTCGTCTACCGTGGGTTCTTTTAAGCTCATATTAAATATAAGCTGTTCTTTTAAAATTTCCACTTGGTAGTCAAATTCCTTTTTAAGCTCTGCCAACTTTGCGTTGTATAAAGTAGAATTTTCAACGTTGTTTGCCGCCAAAATATTTTTATACGTAAGGGCATTTTGCTCTAACTCGTGGTATAGCGCGTTCTTTTTTTGTTGCGCCGTTCTTAAAAGTTTAAGTTGGATTAAAGTAAGCTTTTCCGCCTCTTCTTCTGATAGAGAAATAATGTCAAAATCCATTTACGCCTCCGCCACGGCTATAGCCTTATTTGCCGAGCAATCGCCACTCAGTTTAACGGTAAACCAAGTGCCCGAAACGTTGGCTTTTACGTTTCTATCCGCCGCAAAAACGCGCTGAGATATATCGCTTTGTACGGTAATTATACCCCTGTTTGCGCCCTCTATACAAATAAACCTTAATGCCTTGTTTTTACGCGTGGAAAAATCTATTTTAGAAGTGGTATATTCCCCGCAAAATTCTTCCGGTTCTTCCAAGCGGAAAGCGCCGTCGCCGTTTATTAAATACGCACTGTCCGCGCCGTGTAAAGTTTGGGCAAAAACGTCGATATAATAATGCGTTTTAAGGGCTAAGTTAAAGCATATTACCCCTTCTTTTTGTAACTTTTCGCAATAACAGCTTAAAAAATATTTATCGTTTACCCCACACGAAAAGCGGACGTTTTTTACGATTCCGTCGGGGAATAATTCATGTTTCTCCACCGTAGAGCCGTTAAACGAATATAGCCCGGAATCCGTTAAAAAACACAACTTTTCACCGCATAACGCAAGCGACGACGGGTTGACTTTACCCGTATAAAAAAAGAGCGAATCCACCTTAAAATTTTCGGGGTCTCCGTATGCGCGCATAACGCTAAACCCGTTTTCCCGCGCTAAAATAAGCTTGCCGTCCATGGGAATAATTCGTAAAATTTCGCCCAACTTTCCGTCGGATAAATCTAAACTTCCGCTGTTATATAAACTTAGTTCAACGTTAGAAACTCCGCCTATTCCCGTCCAAAATACCCGTTGCGATTTGCCGTCAATAAAAAATAGTCTTCCGCAATGATACACGGCGCATTGTGCCGAATATGGCAGGGTGTATTTCGTTAGCGTGCCCGACAAGTATTCGTAAAAGGTTCTGTTGTAGCCAATACCAACGCAAACCGTGCCGTTTTTAAAATATTCGGTAAAATAGCATTTACTAACGCCGCTTAAACCAACTTCAACGAATTCGCCTGCTCCGCTTAAATCGCAAACGTAAACGGTGCCGTTACAAACGAAAAGCTTGCCGTTACTTGATGGAAAAACGGCAAAACAATTTTTTGGAACGTTTCCCGAATAAGTTAATCTACGAGCAATTAAGCCTTTTTTTAACTTGCCGTTAAAAACGTAACAACTTACGGCGGTGGCGTTTTCGTCCGCCAATAAATCGACTTTTTTTAGCGACGTTTTTGCGTAGCTAATTTTTTTATTTAGCATTAAACCCAACTCCTTTGCGGAATTTTTCCACCGCCAAAATTTTGCAAGGCGCGTATTTCTTCGCGATATTTACTCTCCCAACTTTCAGCGCTTTCTAAAAGCCCGCAAATTAAGCAGTATTCTGCTAATACTCCGTAACTAATCAACCTTTCGCCAACCGTATTTAAAACTTCGCATTGCTCTTCAATAGTCTTCTTTTTAGGCGAATAGGCGTAGCGCACGCGCACGTTTTTAGCGCACGTTTTTAAGTGCTTTACGCTTAATTTAAACTTAACCTTTTTGCCGTTAGCAGTAATTGCCAAAATTTTTATAGGAACGTTGGGAAAGTCTGCATACTGCACCTCGCCGTTATCAGTTTCCGTCTCGTATTCGTCTATAAGGGGGAAATACAAGCGCGCAAGTTCGTCTTCCACGGCGTTGTAACAGTGCATAAGCGTTTCCACCGTTTGAGCGTTTTCAACGCTTAACGACGCCCCGTCCTTTAAACAGCTGCATATATCGTGTCTTTCCAACGCAGTCAACGCTGAAATAATAACGTTTTTTACAAGCATTTAACCTCCTTTTTTAAGGGAATACACCCCAATAAACGGGGCATATTCCCTATCCAATTTAATCAGTAATATAAATTGCCGTTTGGGCGCACGGTTTAGAACAAACTAATTCCGCATACTTAACTAAGGTTGCACTATACGCCGCTTTCCCTGCAATTTGCTTTAAAATTTTACCGTCTTCGTCTTCAAGCCACTCCCAGTCGCAAAGTTGATGTAAGCAGAAATCTTGCGTGTTAATAACGTAAATTACGCCTTCGGGACAAAATCTATCGGCAACGACGGGCACTCCGTTAAATAAAATAGCTCCGTATCCGCCTTCTAAAGTAGTGGTGTCTACCACCGCTCTGTTCTGTGTTAAAATAGCCGCAATTTTACGGCGAACTGCAAACGAGCATAAAATCATGTTGGGCTTGCTGCCGTAGTTTTCTTCTATTTCGTCGATAATGCCTACCAAGTAATCTTCGGTAAGTTCCTGAGAGGTTGCTTCGTACGTTTTAGGTCTAAAATAGCCGTCTACGCTCTTTTCGTAACCGTAAAGCGTATCGCCTTCAAAAACGTTTGCCAAGCCGGAAAGTTCGTTTCCTTCAACGCCGTGAATTACCACGTCGCAACCCGCAACGAAGTTAGCCTTGGATATAGGGCTGCTTATGGTGATAACCTTAAGCGCTTGGTCTATATCTAAGATAGTGAGTTCTTCGCCGCCGGCTATGGGCGCACCCTCAGACATAAAGTCCACGCACGTACCCACGCAAATACCCTTAGTGGACGAAACGCGTATTCTAACGGTGTTAATCATTTCCTCCGCTTTACATAAATAGCCCGAGCCGTTACCGTAAAGCATGCGCTGAAAGTTAAACTTTGCCGCCGAAACCAAGCCTTCCATTTCTGCGTTTAAAAGGTTGATAAACGAGCCGTTGTTGTTTTGCGCCGCTCTAATTGCCTTGTCGCTAATTTCAATAGTGCCGTAAATATTTTTTAAAGGCACGGTAATATCGTAATAGCGGTTAGAGTAAGGCGCGGGTAAATCACCGTCTTCGCTGCCTGCCATAACGCTGCCGTTAAAGCCTGCGCTAACCATAGTTTTAACGTCTTTGCCGTAAACGCTATTTGCGTTTTTTTCAATGGCGGTAAAGAAAGGCGAAATACCTTCGTTGAGTTGTGCCGAAACGGCGTCGAGATAATAAGTTTTTAACGCTTTATCTGCGTTTTCAATAGTAATCAATTATAATTCTCCTTATTTTTCAATGATAGTTTTGCGGTAAATTTATGCGTTCGATAAGCCATATTACCGCATTAAAGTTTTAAAAATTGGGCAGCGAGCTTACCTGCTTCCTTAACCGTTTTAGGTGCTTGCCTTTCGGCGGAAACCTGCATGCCACCCGTAATTAAGGGCACGCTTTTATTTTGCATAACGGTTTTGAGATAGTCGCCTATAACGGCGGCTTTTACTTGCTCGTCCGAAAGTGCCATTTTTAAAAGCTCTTCCCCTTTAACTTCGGTTAACGCCGATTGCGAAGGCGCTTGTCCGTTTTCCGAATTTTCGGGCGGACGCTGCGCGTTGTTCGCTTCAAGCTCTTTAAGCCGTTGACTGCGTCGGGTGAATTCGGCTTGAAGGCTTATATAAGCGTTTTCAAGGGCCTTAACGTCTTTAAATTTCCCCACTACCTGAGCAGCTTCAAAATTTTCCGCCTCCGCGGTGTCTGCCGTTTGGGAATTTTTATTTATAAGGTTATCCATTATTTTACCTCCGATAATTTTTTCTTGTGTTCGTTTACGTGAGCGCACACCCTCGTTTCGGCAATTTTATCCAACTTTTCCGTAAGCAAAAACGCCGTGTGCTCGGTTATATGGGCTGCGTGGTCGTCGTATTCTTTTACTTCCACGCCGTCCGTTTTTAATATAGAATTTTCTTCCGCCGCGCGGTTTTTATGTAGAGCGTGCAAATCCCTTTCGCCGCCAAATCCGCTATACCCTAAAAGGCGCAAAATTTTCTCTTTTGCCGAAGCGTTTAACTTTCCGTTTTCGTCGCTAAACAGTCCCCTATCCAAAAGCTCGTAAATAACCGTTCTTCTCTGGGCGGGCGTCATGTTGATATCACTATCCGATTCAACCACCACGTCGTCGGAAGTAATGTCGCTGCCCTTAAAATATAAAAGTTTAAGCGACCCGTTTTCCCCCGCGCATTTTATAAGGCGAGTATCGCTGGCAAATTGCCTATAAAGGCGTAAAACGTGTTTACCTATACCCTTTAACGCACTTTTTATTGATTGATAGGAATTATTCAAGCGGGCGTCGTCCTGCTCTATTAAAAGTTGTAAGCCCGTTGCTGACGTTATGCCCGCAAGTCCCGTTCTGCCCCTACTTAATTCTCCCGTTCCGGAAATTTTTGCAAACTCTTCTTGTAGCGATTCTTCCTCTTTGGAAAATTCTTCGGGTATATCGCCAAGCGTAAGCATTTCGGGCGCTTTTCCGCCTTGCCTATAAACTATAATTTTGCCGGGCGTTATTCCGTCTTCCACTAAATCGTCGGTATCTACCGAACCGTCTTCAACTGCAAGCGTACCCATGCAAACCCTGTTTAAAAATTCGTGTTTTCTGTTTTTTACGGCGTTATAAGCCCTTTGAACGGGGATTAATCTATCCACCACGCTACCGCCGAAAAAGCTGCCCGCAAGCGGTAGACAAGTTTGCTTTATAAAAGGGTAAGTGCGCTGACCGCCGTCGCCGTTAATATAGGGCATTTCGCCGTCGAAAAGCAAAGCTCCGCCCGCAACTATGGTTAATCTACCGTTTGGAAATTGACTATTGGGGCGGATATATCTTTCAATTACCAACTCGTAGCCGTGCTTAACCGCCTTTACGGTATAAGGCTCGCCACCTTTGCCGTGAGCGGCTATAGAATAGGGTGCAAGCGAAAATTCGTCTATGCTTCTCCCCACTAATTCCACGCCGTAAGCTTCGTAAATATCTTGCACGGGTAACGCCTTTGCGTGAATTACGCTAGGTTGTTCCGACATTTTCTCCACCGCAAGCGAATAGGGATAAATTTCAAACGGCGAAAGCGCAACAACTTTAACGTTTCCCTCCTTAACGTTAACACCGTTTTCGGTAACGCCCACCGTTGCGCCAGAGTAGCCGTCCCACACCACCTTATAAAAGGCAGTCCCGCACGATTCCGACCAAACGGTTGCGTCGGTAATTACTCCGTCCAAATCGCACTCGTCGGAAACGGAATTTAAAATGGACTGGGCAAGCTTAGCCGAATTTATATCCGCCTCTTCTCCCGAAGCCGCCCTTACCGCCAACGAAGGACGTATGCGCGAAAGTTTTGCACAGCGCGTATCAACCGTGGGCGCAATGTAGTTGAAAACTCTTTTCGTTTGCCAATAAAACTGATTGTTCTCTTCAAAAATTTCGCCCATTGCGTTTAAATCGCAATATTGATTGCCGCACAAAAAATTCATGCAAAGTTGCCAATTTTTTTCCAAGCTGCGCCTTTGAGCTTGGCGGTTTTTAAAATCGGCTAAAACCTCTTCTGCCAAAAGTTGTTCGGGGGATTTTTCAAATCCGCCCACACTACCTTTTTCGCCGTTTAAGTTTTTGTTATTCAACGTTATTCTCCTTTAATAATTTTAATAGCTCTTCCCGCTCCTTTTCAAGCTGTTCATCGCTCATTGATGCGCAACTATCCCCTTCCAAAAGCAATTTTACAGCTTTGATATCGGGCGGGATATCCCTTTTT
>JAGAMH010000049.1 GCA_017624815.1 Clostridia bacterium | reverse complement strand
TCCGCTTTATTTTATTTTAACGTTGAATTTTTCAACGTTTTTACCGTTAAGATTTTTTTAGTTAAACGGGCAAAAGCTCGTTTAACTTTTTTGTTACGTAGTAAAAAAAACTTTTTTTTAATTTTTGACTTAATGGCGTTATGCGCGCGAATTTTATTATAACATATATGCCTATATTATTCAAATAATTTTATCACACTTTTTTTAAGTTAAATATTTTTTTCATAACTGCTTAAAAAGATTTCATAACCCGTAAAAATAACGCAATATAAAATTTTTTATCATTTATAATACGGTTTACTTTACGTATTTTAGCGTGTATTGATAGTTTATTTTTGCCGTTACCGCGTAATGGTCGGAATAATAAACGCCGTCGGATATTTCGTCTTGTAAAATATCGAATTTAGAACAGCCTATATCTTTGCTTACGAATATAAAGTCGATAGGATTTTTCCACTCGGGATCGAACAATCCCCAATCGTGCGCAGTAAAGCCGCTATCCGTTTCGGGCGCAATCTTTTGCGTATCGTTAAAATCGTTTTTAATTACGCCGTAAGTGTTAGAATGCTCGTCGGCGTTAAAGTCGCCGCATATTACCGTGGGGTGTAAGCTTGCCTTTGCCCTATCTACTATAAGCTGAAGACCGTTATTGCGTGCGTTTGTTCCCGCCCATTCTAAGTGGGTGTTATAAACGTTTATATAATTGCCGTAACAGCTACGAAGTAGCGTATTAACGCAAATTCTGTGGTATTGCGCGTCCCACCCTATCGACGGTGTTTCGGGCGTTTCCGAAAGCCAAAAAACGCTCTTTTCCACAACTTCAAACTCGTAAGTAAAAAGTATTGCCAAACCTTCGGGGTCGGAAGCGTTATCCCTTTCGTAAAAAACCGTTTGGTATTTACTTGACAATTCCGCCTTAATGGTAACGTATTGCGAACGCTTTACTTCTTGCAAAGCCACCACGTCTGCCCCGTAATTTTTTATATGGTCAATTACGTACTGCCCGCGATAAGCCCAAGCTTTATTGCCGCCGTCTACGTCCGTTCTTATATTAAAACTCATTACCGAATATTCGGCGGTTAAAGTAACTTCGTTAGGATTTTCGGGCAGTTCGGGATTTTCAGGCGGAGTGGGCGTTTCAGGATTTTCGGGCGTTTGCACGCCTTCGTTTTCCCCTTTGTTATCTCCGTTATTTTCGCCTTCGTTATCGCCACCGCCCGTTTGCGTTTGATTGCCGCCGTTATCGGGTTTAGACGAACACGCCGCAGGTAAATATATTGCCATGGAAAGCATTAAAACTAAACTTAATAAAATTGCTTTAATCTTTTTCATTTCGCCCCCTTAAACCACGTAATATCCGCTAAACGTTAACGTAGTTTCTAAAGAGAGCGTTTTGCTAAAACGTATATTATGATAGCAAGCGTAGTCGCTGCCGTTAAAGTTTATTTTAAGGGTGAACGCCGAAACGGAATTTGGCTGCACGGTAACTTCTTCCGACCAACAGTAAGCACCCCAGTATTCCGCGCCGTATTTAAAGGTTACCGCGATGGAAGAAGAATTTTTTACAAACATTATAATATACCTATCGGTGTTTGCGCTAAAAGGTACTTGCACGTTTGCGTTTTGCTGACCGTTATCGTCGTTGTGATACACCCAGTTATCTTCGTTTGCAAGCGTGTTTTTAGGGAAGGTATATTGCGTTGAAACCAAGCCGTCTTCTATAATCCTTTTAGAAGGAACGGCAGTTTTGTCTTGATATAAAAGCTTTGTAGAAGGCGTGAACGGTAAATAATTTTCATCTTCGAGGATAACGGGAGTTTTGCAGGTAATACAGCTACCTTCTATTTGATAATCGCCAAAAGCCGTAGCTTTAGTTTTGTCGTTTTTTAACTTTGCGCTATAAGGCGCGCCAACAACGTGCGAATATTTTTTAACAGTTTCTTGGCTTTCAATTTCAATTAAGCCGTCTAATTCTAAAGAATAGGCAAATATTTTATTGCAAACCTCGCATTGATACGCGCCCTTTTTTCCTTCCTTTTCGCAGGTGGGTGAGCTCCAAGGCCGTTTTTTAAGCTGATGTTTACAAGCTTGCACTCCGCCGTGAGCCGTAAACGAGCCGGATATATTACCCGCCGAAAAAGCGCACGCAAACAATGCGACCATTACCAAGGTAAAAATTAAAGATAACGCTTTATGCTTAAATTTGCTTTTCATACTCTATCCCAATATATACAAAAATTATTCAGATGCAACTATTTCTATACTATACGAAACCGTATACGCGCCGAAATACGCCGTTACCTTTTTAACGCCAACGTCCTTTTCCGTAAAAACGTAGCCGTTTTGAATATCCGTTAAATAGTTGGTTATAATTACGCCGTCGTAATTAGTTCCCAAAGCCTTTAAAATAAGCCCTTCGCAAGTAAAGCTTTCGCCCACGGCAAACGAAGTTTTTTTAGCTTCTTTATAAACGCTTACGCCGCTAACTTCGTCTTCGCAATAAAAATAACCGCTCAAAGTAAAGGTTGTATCTACCGTTACGTCGCTTAAAAATCTTATATTGTAATTGCAGCCTACCGTGGTTTTCCCCGGGGATACTTCAAATTTATAGGTTACCGTTTGACCAACGTCTACCGTTACTTCTTGTCCTTTATATTCGCCGTAGTTTTCGGGGAAATAGTAAAAGGATATTTTTTCGCCGCCGTTGTTGGTTACTATAAGTTCTATAGTTTTTACCTTATCTTGAAAGGTGGGTATTCTTAAATTATAACCGCTATCCATTGCCGCTGGTAAAACGGGGGATATGGGCGCGCTTACTTCCATTTCTGCCTTTGCCCCTTCCTTTAAAGTGTAAACGGTGGCGGGGTTGCCGTATATATCCTTGCCGAATTCCGCCGAAATATAATTAGCTCCGTTATTTTTAACGCTGTTGAACTTGTTTGCCGCCGCAAAAGCTATTTTATATTCAAACTCTTCGCCTTCAACGATTATATCGTTAGATGTAATAACGTTTTTGCCGTCGGCGTCGCTATATAAAGTGCCGCAATTATGGCAAGTATAATGCTCTATCCACCCGGGCAAATATCCTACGGGGTCTTTCTTTTCCACCTTAACCACTTCGTGCTTGGTCGCTTGCAAAGTTTCGGGGTTTTTAATTATTTGCGTTCCTTCAAAGTCGCTAAAAAGCGTTTTGCATATTCGGCATTTATAATGCTTTTTTACGCCCGTTGTAAAACAGTCGGAAATCGTTCCCGGAACTATTGCTATATTATGACCTTCTGCGGGAATTGAATAATCTTTTTTTAAATATATCTGCGTTGCGTTTTGGTCTTTAAAACACTTTTTACAATTTTTGCATTCGTAGCGAGCGTACCCGCCCTCGGTTGCACAGGTGGGTACGGTTGCCGCTTTAAATTCCACTTCGTGCCCCGTTGCCAATAAAGTAAGTTCTTCTACCGTAGTTAATTGAGTTGCGTCGCTATCCAAATAAACGCCGTTACAGTCTTTACAGTAATAAAACTTACCGTGCCCGTCAATTTCACACGTTGCGGGGGCAGCTTCGTACTCTATTAATCTATGTACGTGGGTTACTGCGGGCATGCACGCGGCAAAAATTGAACAAGTTAAAGCCCCGCACGCCAATATACTCACGATTAAAAGTTTATTTAAACGCATAATTTTAGGTTTTTCCTACTTATTTTTTTGCATATTTTATTATAACACAGCGCGTTTACTTTTTCAAGG
>JAGAMH010000048.1 GCA_017624815.1 Clostridia bacterium | reverse complement strand
GCATCAAATCGTCCTTCCCACAGTTTCATAAAATTATTCTTCCTTATTAATTGACTTATTGTTTGTTTTGCTTTACAATATTATAGATAAAAATAAATTAATAATCAAGTTAAAAGGCTGAATTTTCGTGATAATTTTGGGAATTGACCCCGGACTTGCCACAATGGGGTATGGAATTATTGAAAAATTGAATAACGGAAACACCATTCCCATAGACTACGGCGTGGTTTTAACTCCTAAAGAAGAAACTTTGCCCGTGCGTTTGGCAATGTTAGAGGAAGGCGTAAATAAAATTTTAAACAAATTTAAGCCCGAAGAAATCGCCGTTGAAGAGCTATTCTTTGCAAAAAACATAACTACTGGTATTCCCGTGGCGCACGCAAGGGGAGTAACGCTTCTCACTTGCATAAAATACTGTGGAAAGCTTTTCGAATATACCCCTATGCAAATAAAGCAGGCGTTAACGGGCTACGGCAGAGCGGACAAAATACAAATGATGCACGTTGTAACTTCACTTTTGCATTTGGATAAAATCCCCCGCCCCGACGACGCTGCCGACGCTTTGGCGGTTGCGTTATGTCACGCGCATACTTCACGCTTTGGTAAAATGTTTGGAATAAGATAAGGGCAAATTAATTTATAGGTAAAATTATGATTGGATATATTAAAGGTAAAATTTTATCGCTCGCACCCGACGTAGCGTTAATTGAAACGGGTGGAATAGGATACGAAATTTTTATTTCAGGCTCGGCGCATTCCTTGCTTGCAGGTAAAACAGAAGGCGCGGTTTATACCTATTTGCAAGTGCGTGAAGACGGAATAACGCTATTCGGCTTTTCCTCTCCCGAAGAAAAGCAAATGTTTTTAAAGCTCACGTCCGTTTCGGGCGTAGGTCCTAAAATGGGTATTGCCGTACTGTCTTCTATGGATATAAACGGGTTAGCTTCGGCAATTGCCACTTCCGATATAAAAAGATTAAGCTCGGTTAAAGGCTTAGGCAAAAAAACTGCCGAACGCATTATTTTAGAACTTAGGGAAAGTGTTGCCGTAAACATTAAAGCCGAAATAAAATCGGGCGAAGTTCCCAAGGTTATCCCCGTAACCGACGGCGACGAAGACGCAATAGTTGCTTTAATGACTTTGGGCTTTAACCGTAGTGAAAGTATCAAGGCGGTATCCCGTGCAAAAGAACAGGGTGCAAAAACAGTAGAAGATATTATTATGCTCGCGCTTCGCGGTATGTAAAAACGATAAAAGGATAAAAATATGTTTTTTGATGATGAAGAATACCAAGGCTCTCAAGACGACAGATTGGTAAAAAGCACCAAGGGGGAATACGACGTCGAAGAAAACGTTTTACGTCCCAAAACGCTTGAAGGCTACGTTGGACAAAGCAAGGTAAAAGACAATTTAACCGTTTATATGAACGCTGCAAAAAAGCGTGGCGAACCTTTAGAACACGTGCTTTTATACGGTGCTCCTGGTTTGGGTAAAACTACGCTTGCGCATATAATTTCCACCGAAATGGGCGGGCAGTTAAAGCTTACTAGCGCACCTGCGATAGAACGTAGCGGCGACTTGGCGGCAATACTTACCAACCTTAACGACGGCGACGTTTTATTTATCGATGAAATTCACCGTTTAAACCATAGTGTAGAAGAAATTTTGTATTCAGCTATGGAAGATTACGCGTTAGATATTATAGTGGGAAAAGGCCCTTCGGCGCGCAATATCCGCTTTTCACTTAAAAAGTTTACGCTTATAGGCGCAACCACCAAGGCGGGCATGATTGCCAACCCCTTGCGCGATAGATTCGGCATTATTTGCCGTTTAGAGCTTTATACTTCAGACGAACTTAAAGAAATAGTAACCCGTTCGGCAAAAACTTTGGGGATAGCCATATCCGAAGAAGCTGCAACCGAAATTTCCAAACGCTCGCGCGGAACGCCCCGTATTGCAAACAGACTTTTAAAGAGGGTGCGCGACTTTTCAACGGTAAAAGGCAACTTGGAAGTTACCGTAGAAGACGCAAAATTTGCCCTTGGCAGAATGGAAATAGACGACTTAGGGTTGGATGAAATCGATAGGGCGCTCCTTCGCGCAATGATAGAAAAATTTGACGGCAAACCAGTTGGGTTAGAAACTTTAGCAGCAACCATAAACGAGGACGCAGGCACTATAGAAGACGTTTACGAACCCTATCTTTTGCAACTTGGATTTATAGCAAGAACACCCCGTGGTCGCATGATATTACGCGGCGGATACAAACATTTAGGATATAAAATGACGGAAAAACAGGCTAAACAAGTAAGCCTTTTCGACGGTGATGATGAATAATATACAGTATAAAAAAAGCGACTTTTTCTACTATTTACCCGAAGAGCAAATAGCTCAAACTCCTGCAACGCCAAGAGATAGTTCTCGCCTTTTGGTGTATAATAGGGATTTAGATATGGTAGAACATAAAACCTTTCGCGATATAAAGCACTATTTAAAGTCAGGCGACGTTTTAGTGGTAAACGACACTAAAGTTTTACCTGCTCGAATATTTGCAAAAACGGCAAACGGCGGCACGGTGGAAGTTTTACTTTTAAAACGCCTTGAAAAAGACAAATGGGAAGTTTTGGTAAAACCCGGTAAAAAGTGTAAACCGGGGGTAAAGCTTACCGTAAATAACAAGCTTTCCTTAACGGTAGAAGGCGTTACCGATAGCGGTGAAAGAATAATCAATTTTGAATACGACGGCGTTTTTGAAGAGATTTTAGACGAAGTAGGTTCAATGCCGTTACCCCCTTATATCAAGGAAAAATTGCAAGATAAAAACCGTTATCAAACCGTTTACGCTCAAAATCAAGGCTCGGCGGCAGCGCCCACGGCAGGGCTTCATTTTACACCCGAACTATTAGAAGAAATTAAAAATATGGGCGTACATATAGCCAAAGTAACGCTTAACGTTGGGCTTGGAACTTTCCGTCCCGTTAAAGAAGATATTATAACTAACCATAAAATGCACTCCGAATTTTACCAAATAGGAGAGGAGGCGGCAAGCATTATAAACGCCGCTAAAAAGGAAGGCAGAAGGATAATTGCAGTAGGTACTACTTCGGTTCGCACCTTAGAGAGTGCGGCGGACGAAAACGGCGAAGTTAAGGCAACTTCGGGCGATACTCAAATATTTATTTATCCGCCCTATAAGTTCAAGTGTGTAAACGCCCTTATAACCAACTTCCACTTACCCGAAAGCACTTTAATTATGTTAGTTTCCGCGCTTTCCACAAGGGAAAAAATTTTGCAAATATACAATTTGGCGGTTGCCGAAAAATATCGCTTTTTCTCTTTTGGCGACGCAATGTTCATTATATAAAATTAGGTAATTTATATGTCAAAACAATACTTTTCTTTCGAACTGCAACACGTAGAAAAACATACGGGTGCAAGGGCGGGTGTGTTCCATACACCCCACGGCGATATTAAAACACCCGTATATATGCCCGTGGGAACGCAAGCAACGGTAAAGGGCGTATACCCCCGCGATTTAAAAGAGGCAGGCAGTTCTATAATACTTTCAAACACTTATCATTTATATATGCGCCCCGGCGACGAGCTTGTAAAAAAAGCGGGCGGCTTGCATAAATTTATGAATTGGGACGGCCCTATTTTAACGGATAGCGGCGGTTTTCAGGTTTTTTCTTTAACTAAGTTGAATAAAATTAAAGAAGAAGGGGTATATTTTAACTCGCATATCGACGGTTCTCGCCATTTATTTTCACCCGAAAAAGTTATTCAAATAGAAGAAAACTTGGGTGCAGATATAATAATGCAGTTCGACCAATGTAGCGAATACGGCTATACTTATAAGCAGGCAAAAGAGGCAATGGAGTTAACCTCTCGCTGGTTAGAACGTTGCGTAAAGGCTAAAACGCGCGAAGATCAAGCACTATTCCCCATAATTCAGGGCAATATGTACGCCGACTTGCGTTTGGAAAGTTTAAAACGTTGTATCCCTCACGCCCACCACGGTATTGCTATAGGCGGACTTTCCGTTGGCGAGCCCAAGGAAAAAATGTACGAAATGTTAGACGTTTTGCAACCCGAACTTCCCACCGATATTCCCCGTTATTTAATGGGCGTAGGTAGTCCCGATTGCTTAATAGAAGGCGTAAAACGCGGCGTGGATATGTTCGATTGCGTTTTGGCAACTAGGGTAGCACGTAACGGCACGGCGTTTACTTCTAAGGGTAAAATAGTAGTTCGCAACGGAAAATATAAAGAAGACTTTACCCCGTTAGACGAAGAGTGTGATTGCTATTGCTGTAAAAATTATACAAAAGCGTATTTGCGTCATTTAATAAATCAAGGTGAAATGCTTTCTGCAATGCTATTATCCTTGCATAATATAACCTTCCTTCATAAGTTAATGGCGGATATGCGACAAGCTATTTTTGACGATTGCTTAATAGATTTCGCAAAAGATTTTTACGCTAAATACGGCGAATAATGTTTTCGTTTATTAAAATTTGGTTAAAGTTTAGTGAAAGTAATTTAAATTTATAAAAAACGCTTGCTAAATTTTGTAAAAAACATTAATATAATTATATAAAAAATTAATTGGAGAAGTAAATATGTTAAATTTATTGTTAGATGCAGCGGCAGAAAACGGCACTAATCCCGCTACTCAACCCGAAAATCCTTGGGTACAATGGGTAATTTTCGGCGTATTAATCGTTTTACTCGTAGTATGGTTTATTTGGTCTTCTAACCGCAACAAGAAAAAGCAACAAGAAGCTCAAGATTTAGTCAACGCAGTTAAGCCCGGCAACAAGGTTAAAACTATCGGCGGCATTTGCGGTATCGTAGTAGAAGTTGACAACGAAGAAAACACTTTCGTTTTAGAAACGGGTAGCGAAGTTTCAGGTAAAAGCTATATGAAGTTTGATAAACAGGCAATTTACCAAACGGACGCAGTTGTAGAAAAGGCTGAAAATAAAGAAGAAAAAGCCGAAGAACAACCCGCAGAAGAAAATAAAACCGAAGAATAAATATAATATTGTAAAAGACCTCCGCATACAATAAAGCGGAGGTCTTTTTATGCGCGAAAACGTTTTTCAAATTGCAAAAGCCGTATTGGCGGCGCTTCTTTTTTCACTTGCTTTCGTTTTGTTATTTTCATTAATAATACAAATTTTTTCCCTTCCCATAAACGCGGTAAAACCTATAAACCAAGTTTTTAAAATTATAATAATAGCGTTAGCCGGCGTTTTATTTTTAGGTGGAGAAAAGGGTATTATAAAAGGATTAATTTACGGTGCGGTTGCCGTTACTTTTACTTATTTTACCTTTTCCTTTATTGCAGGAACGGTTAATTTTAGCTACAAGTTTATTTTAGAGCTATTATTAGGCTCGGTTGCGGGCGCAATTTCGGGGATTATAGCAGTTAATATCAAAAAGCGTCAATAAAATTAAAAAATTGCTTGATTTTTTTTGCATAGTATTCTATAATAGAATAAACTCAAAAACTCAAGGAGATTTATATTATGATTAAAACCATAGCTAAACCCGCAGAAAGAAAAATTACTGCTTGCGGAGAATGCAGAAGCACTTGTCAATCGGCTTGCAAAACCAGCTGTACCGTAGGTAACCAAAGCTGCGAAAGAATAACCAGAGAAGAAAGACCTGATAAAGAAACTAAGTAATCAAAATAAAAATCTTTATAAGGAGCAGTAACCCTGCTCCTTAATTTACTGTAAAAAGGATTGCTTAAATGGTTCATATTTTCAATTATAAAAACAACTATTATATTTACGACGTAGGCAGCGGCAGCTTGCACGAATGCGACGAAAACACCGCCAAATACCTTTTAGCTCAACAGGGCGAAAAGGTAGATATTTCCACGATCACCGAAGAAGAGATTAAAGAAATTGAAGAAGGCGTTGCCGCTTTAAAAAAGGAAGGACTTTACGAAAAGGAAGAAATTTCCGCCTACCCTATGAAGTCGGGCGACGTAAAAGCCTTATGCTTGCACATTTGCCACGATTGTAATTTAAGATGCAGATATTGCTTTGCCGACGAAGGCGCTTACCACGCACAACGTGAATTTATGAGCGAGCAAACGGCGAAAAGAGCAATCGACTTTTTAATAGAAAACAGCGGCAACAGAAAAATTTTGGAAGCGGACTTTTTCGGTGGCGAACCTTTAATGTGCTTAAAAACTATAAAAAACGTAGTTGCGTACGCTAGGGAACGCGAAAAGCAAACGGGTAAAAAGTTTTTGTTCACAACTACCACTAACGCCCTTTTGTTAAACGATGAAGCAATAGAATTTTTTAACGCCGAAATGGAAAACGTCGTTTTAAGTTTAGACGGCAGAAAAGAAGTGCACGACGCTATCAGAAAAACGGTAAACGGCAAAGGCTCTTTCGATTTAGTTATAAACAACGTTAAAAAGTTCGTTCAATCCCGCGGAGATAAAAGCTATTACGTTCGCGGAACGTTCACCAGCAAAAATCTCGATTTTTCCAACGACGTAATCTTTTTAGCCGAAAACGGATTCGACAGTATTTCTATGGAACCCGTAGTAACCCCTATCGAAGATTTGGCAATTAAAGAAGAACACCTTTCAAGCATTTGCAACGAATACGAAAACTTGTGCGAAAAGTATTTGGACAAGTATAAAAAGGGAGAAGGCTTTAACTTTTTCCACTTTAATATAGATTTAGAAGGCGGCCCTTGCCTTTCTAAACGCGTTTCGGCTTGCGGTGCAGGCAACGAATATTTTTCGGTAACACCCAACGGCGATATTTACCCTTGCCACCAGTTTGCCGGCGAAGAAAAATTTTTAATGGGAAACGTTTACGAAGGTAAAATTAACGCCGATATAAGAAAACAGTTTGCCACTTCGTGTTTGTTTACTCGCAAAAAATGCGACGGGTGTTTTGCAAAGTTTATTTGCAGCGGCGGTTGCAGCGCAAACAATTACCACTATACGGGCGATATAGAAACGCCTTACGAAATCACTTGTGAAATGATGAAAAAACGCGCGGAAATTGCAATGCATATTCTCGCGGAGAAAAAAAGAATAAAAAAATAAATTTTTACCCGCCGATTTTGCGTTTATAAGCGGCAAATTAATTGACTATATAATTTATTTTTTATATAATAAAGTAGTTAATTTTTTAAACTTTGACGTAAAGTCTGTAAATAACAAGGAGGTTATTGATGGGCAAAGTTAAATCAGCGATAATTACCACGCTTATAATTGTCGCAATAGTAGTTTTAACCGTGTTTGCAACCGTCTCGTTCCCTATGGGCGTAGAAAATTTCAATTCTATGTTAACGAGCATTCATCTCGGTTCTGACTTAACGGGTGACGCATACGTTATGCTTTATCCCGAAGGCGTAATCTCTTCCGAAGAATACAATGCCGAATATAACGGCAAAGAAAGTGAAGAAGATAAACAGGAATATGTAGGCAAATACGAAGCTAAGGGCGGAGTATACGTTGAAAAAGAAGAACTTTTATCCGTTGGCGAAGAAAAGTTCTTAGAAAACGTAGCGTCCGATGCTGAAATTCTTTCTAACCGTTTCGGAAAGCGCGGCTATACCAGCTATTCCGTTTCCGTGGTAGACGGCTATGCTATTAAGGTTTCCGTTCCCACCGGTTTTACTTATGCTGCGTATAAGGGCAACCACGAAGAAGCAAGATCTACTGCTTTAAGTGAAATAAGCACCACCGTAAGCTATCTTACCATTAGCGGCGGACTTTCCCTCCGTCACGCAACCGAAGGTAGCAGCTGGGATCAAAACGCTTTTGACAACCTTAACTTATTAACGGCTGCTCAACAAGAACAAATCGGTACTTATTTTAAGAGCATTTCCGATTACGGCGTTGCACAAGGCTACGCGGTAAGATTTAAGCTTACTTCCGAAGGTAGAGATCTTCTCGCTGAAAAAACCGAATTAGTAGCTGCTGCAGAAGACACCAACTTATTGTTCTACGTTGGCGAAAATCAAATTATTTCGTTAACTTGCGACGGCGTTTTAGGTGAAAAGCAATTCTACATTTCCGTAGCAAACCAAGCAGTTGCTCTCGATTATTCTATACTTTTCGATTCAGTAATTAACGGCGAAATTTTATCTAACGTATACGAATACGACGAAGTAAAAGTTGCAACTTCCGCAATGGGCGAAAATTCTGCGTTATTTGTAGCAATCGCAATTGCAGTAATTATGTTAGCAGCTATCGTAGTTTCTATCGTTAAATATAAAAAGCTTGGTATAGTAAACGCGTTAATGCTCCTCGTTTACGCGCTCACCGTAATAATCGCTCTCAACGTAACCGGCGTTATTGTAACGGTAGCAGGTATCGTTTGCGCAGTATTAGGGTTATTACTCCTTTGCGGAATTAACTTCTACGTATTCGAAGAAGTAAGAAAGCAAACTAAAACGGGTAAAACTATTAAGTCTTCTATTTCAAGCGCGTACAAAAACACTTGGAAGAGCCTTTTAGATATGCACGTAGTTGCTTTAGTATTCGCGTTAGTTCTCGCTTTAATAGGCGTTGGCGAAGTATCTGCTTGCGGCGTTATATTAATGTTCGCAGTATTGGCGTCTTATGCAATTTACTGGTTTACCAGATTCGTTTGGTACGTAATTTCCGGACCCGCAAAAGACAAGTTCGCTTTCGGCGGATTTAAGAGGGAGGTATACGAAGATGACTAAGCTCTCATCCAAAATGCATATTTTAATCGTAATTTCTTCAATAATAATAGCTTTAGGTCTTGCTTTAGGCTTAATTTTCCACTTCACTAGCGGTAGCTTCTTCAATTACGGCGGCGACTATAAAACGGTAAACACCGTAACCGTGAACTATGCGTTAGCTGATCAAAGCGAAACCTTTAATAAAGATAGCATCACCGAAGAATGTAACAAAGTATTTGAAGAAAACGGCGTTTGCGTAGTTACCAAAACTTACGCAGAAACCACCCAAGGCGGAGAAATCGTTTTCCAATTCGCAGCTGGCGAAGAAACTTATAAAACTCTTCAAACTTGCGTTGAAAAAATTACCGCAAACCTTAAATTAAACGACGCTTCTATGTCCGGCCTTTCCGTGGTTGCGGCAAGCCAAGTAAACGCAGTTAAAGGCGGCTGCAAAGCGCTTTTAAATTGCGGCATAGCAATTATCGTTGCGGCAGTACTTCAATTTGTTTATTTAGCAATAAGATATAAGTGGACTATGGCAATAGGCGCGTTCCTTGCAAACGTTCATAATCTTGCAATATTTATTGCTCTTCTTGCTATAACCAGAATACAAATTTCATCTGCAGTATTTGCTTTCGGTGCAATAACCGTATTGGCAACTATGATTGGTTGTGGAATCTTATTTGGCAAAATGCGTAAGGCGTTCAACGCTGAAAGCAACGCAAAAGTAGACGCTAAAGACGTTAGCGACGCAGCAGCTTGCGATAGCTTAAAACCCATGGCTGTTTTATATTTAGCTCTCGTAATTGCGTTGGTTGTAATTGCTTTAGTATCCGCTATCGGATCGCTTTCCTTTGCAAGCTTAATTATGCCTGCGTTATGCGCAGTCGTATGCTTTATATCAACTCTCTACGGCACGGCGATATTCACGCCCTCCGTGTATTCAAGACTTGCCGCTATTCATCACAATAAGGCAAACTCTTAATTAAGGCTTAAAAGGGCGGGATTAAATCCCGCCTTTTGTCATTTTATAATTATGAAAAGAATTTTACCCGAATTTTCCTGCACGCAGGAGCAATACAATTTAATAAAAAGTCTTGCTGAAAAGTGCAACCTTACCGAAGATACGGTTAAAATTCTCGTAGGTAGGGGAGTGGATAGTAAAGAAAAAATTAAAAACTTTATCCACCCTTCAAAGGCGCACTTTATTTCACCTTTTAAAATGCAAGGCATGCAACAGACTGTAGAGCTTTTAACTATTGCCCGTGAAGAAGGTTGGACGGTAGCCGTTTTCGGTGATTACGACGCCGACGGCATTTGCGCTTCTACCATAATGGCAAACGGATTAAAAGATTTTGGCATTAATCCTATAGTATGCGTTCCCGAACGCAAAAACGGCTACGGACTTACTATCGACCTTATCGACTCTATATTTGAAGAGCATTTCCCTCAACTTTTTATAACGGTTGACTGCGGCATATCTAACGCCGAAGAGGTGGAATATATTAAAGAACAGGGTGCTGAAGTTATCGTTACCGACCACCACGAACTTCCCGATAAACTCCCCGATTGCATTTGCATTAACCCCAAATTTAACGACGGCTATATCTACGATAACCTTTGCGGAGCGGGCGTTGCGTTTAAAGTGGCATGTGCGCTTAACGGTGAATCGGCTTATCAATACCTCGATTTTGCCGCAATAGCAACGGTGGCGGATAGCGTTCCACTTCTTGGTGAAAACCGCGATATAGTTCACGAAGGCTTAAAATTGATAAATGAAAAGCCCCGCAAATGCTATTCTAACTTTTTAGGCAAAAACGGCGATTTAGTAACGGCTCAAACGTTGGCGTTCTCTATAGCTCCTAAAATTAATGCAGCGGGAAGAATGGGCGATGCAAACGCCGCTCTGCAACTTTTTTGCGAAACTGACGAGCGCAAAATTTACGATTTAACGGTAAAACTTACTCTATATAACCAAGAGCGGCAAAAGTGTTGCGACGAACTTTATTTAAGCGCTAAAGAAAAACTTAAAAAAAGCGGTGCTTATAACCGAGTTATTATGCTTTGGGACGAAGATTGGAATAGCGGCTTCGTGGGAATAGTAGCTGCAAGGCTTGCCGAAGAATACGGCAGACCTACCCTTTTGTTCGTTAAAAACGGCGATATGTTAAAAGGGTCGGCGCGCAGTATAGAAACGGTAAATATTTTCGAAGCGTTAAAAAGCTCCGAACAGTTTATAAGTGAATTCGGCGGACATTCTCAAGCCGCAGGCGTTAATATAAGTATAGATAACTTTGAAAACTTGCAAAACGCTCTTAACGACTATCTGTTAAAAAATTATACCGCAGAAGATTTCATTCCCACCCTATATATAAGCGGTGTTTTAAACGAGCAGTATTCGCCGAGATTTGCGCGCGAGTTAGAATCGTTAGAACCTTTTGGAATAGGCAATAAACGGCCTTTATTTGTGCTGGAAGAACAATCGGTTACCGCGCGCCCCGTAAAACCGTTATCGCAGCATTTAAGCGTAAAATCGAATAAATTGGAGCTTATGTATTTTAGCGGCGCTAAGTATAATAAACTTATACAAAGTTCCGTGCCCAAGCAGTTTATTTTTGAATATAACGTATCTAAATTTCGTGGAAGGGAATATATAAAAGGATACGTTCGCGACGTAATATATGCACCCGATTGCGGAAAATACGCTCGCGAAACTATAGCGTTAAATAACGTATTAACGGTTGCCGAAGAAAACGTAAATTGCAATATAACGTATAAATCAAAAGACCAAATCGACGAGCTTATTACAAACGATTTAGAAGTATACGGAACGGTATATATAGCAAGCTTATATTCAACTTTATCAAAGTATAAAAACCTTTCTAAATTAGGTTGCGAAATTTTCACGCTTTCTTCTAAAAACTTAGCAAACGTAGTGCTTTTATCCCCTCAAGCCGACGTTGATTTAAGCGGATATAAACGGGTAGTATTTTTAGATAACCCTTCAAAAATCACTATCAATTCACTTAGCGGTAAAAGCGTTATAGTGTGTTTAGATATAGACGGTTCTTTAATAGAAAAAAGCCTTAACACAGAAAGGGAAGCATTGCTTTCGGTATTCGGACAACTTGCGGCAAACGCAGCTAACGTAGAAGGTGCAACAGCGGAAGAGGTAGCAACTAAAAATAACTTCGGCTGCCCTGCACATCAAGCCGTATTTGCAATAAAAGTATTTGAACAGCTTTCACTTATATCCTTTTCGGGCGGAAAAATAGCCGTTTATCGCGGAGTAAAAACAAACTTGGCGAACTCGCCGTTATACTCCGAAATTTGTAATTTAAAATCAATTTAGTATTATGGAAAAAGTTTTAGGCAAAATTTACGAAAATTACACAGACAGCGACAGAGAGTTTTTGCTTGAAGCGTATCACTACGCCGAAGAAATGCACTCAACCCAAAAGCGCGCATCAGGCGAACCTTATTTTACTCACCCTTGCGCCGTTGCTGAAATACTTATCGACCTCGGCTTAGATACCCCCACGGTTGCCGCGGCGTTTTTGCACGACGTTATCGAAGACACTTCTGCAACCGATAAAGATATAAGCGAACGTTTTGGCAAAGAGGTTTTAACGCTTGTAGACGGCGTTACTAAACTTGATAAAATTCACTATAATTCGCAAGAAGAAGCCGACGCGGAAAACTTTAGAAAAATTTTCGTTGCAATGGCAAACGACGTGCGCGTTATTATTATAAAACTTGCCGATAGACTGCATAATATGCGTTCGCTAAACTTCTTATCAAGCGAACGCCAACAACGTATTGCCAAAGAAACTTTAGAAATTTTCACTCCATTAGCAGGCAGATTGGGTATATCGCAAATCAAGTGCGAGTTAGAAGATTTATGCCTTAAATATCTCGAACCCGAAGCGTTTGAATATCTCGTTTCAAACATCCACCAAAAGTTACAGGAAAGAAAAGACTTTGTAAATTTCGTCGTTGAACAACTTAAAAGCGTTTTAGCCGAAAGCAATATTAAAGGCGAAGTTTTCGGCAGACCTAAACACTTTTACTCAATATATAAAAAGATGAAAAACCAAGATAAGTCGCTCGACCAAATTTACGACTTATCCGCCGTTCGCGTAATCGTAAATAACACCGAAGAATGTTACGAAATTTTGGGTAAAATCCACAAGCAATGGAAACCCGTTCCCGGCAGAATTAAAGACTATATTGCAACGCCCAAGCGCAATATGTACCAATCGTTACACACTACGGTAGTAACTAATTTTGGGCAAATATTCGAAATTCAAATTCGCACCTTCGAAATGCACCGCATGGCAGAATACGGTATCGCGGCGCATTGGGAATATAAAGAAAATAAAACGTCAACCAACAACTTCGACCAACGTTTATCGTGGATACGCGACGTTATGGATTGGCAAGGTAGCTTAAACGACTCTAAAGAGTTCGTAGATAGCCTTAAAAACGACTTGTATTCGGGTGAATTACTCGTGTTCACTCCCAACGGTAAAGTTATATCGTTGCCGCCCGACGCAACCCCCGTAGATTTTGCTTATCAAATTCACTCGGCAGTTGGCAATAAGTGCGTAGGTGCAAAGGTAAACGCAAAAATCGTTCCCCTAAACTCAACGCTCCACACGGGCGACGTCGTTGAAATTTTAACTTCGCCTAACTCAAAAGGCCCTTCTTGGGACTGGCTAAAATTCGTTAAATCAGGTTCGGCAAAAGCAAAAATTCGTCAGTTCTTCAAAAAAGAAATGAAGGAAGAAAACGTAAAATTGGGCCGCTCTATGTTAGAAGCCGAAGCCAAGCGCAAAGGCTATAACCTTTCCGATATTTTAACCGAAGAGGCGTTTAACAAACTTTCCACCAAGCTTGTATTTTCTTCCGTCAACGAAATGCTGGCTTCTGTAGGTTACGGCGCGGTTGGAATAAATCAAATACTTTTTAAACTTATCGACTATTACCGCCGCGAAGTCCCCAAAACTATGGGCTTGGCAGAAGCGGAAAAACTTAAAAAAACACCCCAAGGCAGCGTTACTATCAAGGGGATGAACGGGCTTTTAGTTCGTTTTGCCCATTGTTGCAATCCCGTTCCGGGAGATCCTATCGTAGGCTTCGTTTCGCGCGGAAGGGGCGTTATCGTGCATAGAAAAGACTGTGCAAACTTAAAAGATTACGAACAAGAGCGCCTTCAACCCGCTCAATGGACGGGCGATATAGAAAAGGGCTTCGTTGCGGGTATTAAAATTATCGCCACCGACGACGACGGTGTAATAGCTTTTATTACGGCGGAAATAGCCACTATGAAGCTTTCAATAACGCTTATCAACGGTCGTTTGAATAAAGATAAGCAAGCCGTATTCGATATAAACGTAAAGCTTAATAAGCGTTCGGATATCGATTTGCTAATAACTAGACTTAAAAAAGATTCGCGCATAATCGACGTTTACAGGACTAACAATTAATGAAAGTTTATAAAATTTACCCTAAGGGATTTGCAAGCAATTCGTATATATTAACTGCCGACGATATAAACGCGGTAGTAATAGATTGTGCCCAACCGCGAGTTTTAGAAGAGTGCAAAAAACTAAACTTAACTCCTAAATACGTTTTGCTAACGCACGGCCATTTCGACCACGTTGGCGGTATTGCTGCGTTTTGTAGTGCAGGTGCAAAAATATGCTGCGCTAAAGAGGAAGAAAGCTTTCTTTTTAGTAGCGGTAGCTTTTGTAGAGAATACGGCGTGGATTTATCAAACGTAAAAATTTATAAAACTTTTTCTAATGGTGAAAAAATTAATTTATGCGGAATTGATTTTACCGTTTTATCCACCCCGGGGCATACCGAAGGCAGCGTTTGTTATATTGCAGAAGATAAAATATTTTCAGGCGACACGCTCTTTTGTGAAAGCGTGGGAAGGTGCGATTTACCTACGGGCAGCTATTCAAAATTAGTTCAAAGCATTAAAAAATTATACGAATTAAAAGGTGATTATAAAGTGTATTGCGGACACGAAGACGACACCACTTTAGAACACGAACGAAATTTCAACCCTTATATAAGGAAATAAAATGTTAAATACAAATTGCAATTTTCTCGCCGCCGATATTATGGATATAGTGCGCGCCTTCGGGTGTGAATCAGAAGATTTTACTCACTACTTTTCCTATTACGGCGGTAAATTTTTTAACTCAATAGAATATTTGGGAAAGTTTTACGACTTTGAAGTAGAGCGCGAAGTACAAAACGATTTAGAGTATAAACGCTACGCTCGAAGATTTTCCAAGCTTGCCTTCTATAACGTATTAAAAACGGTTAAAGGCGAACTTCCTTGGGGAGCGCTAACTGGAATTCGCCCCACAAAACTAGCTTATACCGAAATAGAAGAAGGCAGGGATTTTACCGCACTATTCAATCAAATGGGCGTAAGTGAAAAAAATATTCAACTTACCCGTTCGGTTATAGAAGGTCAAAAAGATATATACGCAAACAAAGGCGGGGAAGATCTTTTCGTAAGCATACCTTTTTGTCCTACAAAATGCGAATACTGTTCGTTTATAACTGCACCCATTTCTTCAACCAAAAAATTCGTTAAAGATTATTTATATTGCCTTGAAAAAGAGCTTAATAGCATTTCTCCAGCAATTAAAAACTTACGAAGCGTATACGTTGGCGGCGGCACTCCTTTCGTGTTAGAAGTTGACGAATTGGAGCGGGTATATGCCGCAATTAACGCCGTTTTTAACGGAAAATGTGAATATACGGTAGAGGCGGGAAGACCCGACGTTTTCTCCGAGGAAAAGCTTAAACTTTCCCACGAATACGGCGTAACTAGAATTTGCATTAATCCACAGTCTTTTTCAAATAAAACGCTTGCCGCAATAGGCAGAAAGCACACCGAAGAAGACGTTTATAAAGCTTTTGAAAGCGCTAAAAAATATCCATTTGAAATAAATTGCGATTTAATTGCAGGGCTTGCCGACGAAACTCCTCAAGATTTTGAAAAGTCGCTTATAAAAGCCGTAAATTTGGGCTTCGACAATATAACCGTGCACACGCTTTCCTTAAAGGCGGGCGCTAAATTAAAAGAAAACACCAAGCGCTTATCTGGCAGCGGCATAGAAGAAATGTTGGATATTTCCCGTAAAATTTTAACGGATAGCGGCTATGTTCCCTATTATATGTACCGCCAAAAATATCAGGCGGGCGGCGGTGAAAACGTTGGCTGGACAAAGCCAAATAAAGCTTGCATATACAACGTTAACGTTATGGAAGAAATAACAAACAACGTTGCCGTAGGAGCAAACGCCGTATCTAAACGAGTATTTTTAAATGAGGGTAGATTAGAACGGTTCGGCACTCCAAAAGATTTAAAAACGTATATCGAAAAATTAGATAAAATAATTGAAGATAGGCTTGAATTTTATAAGTAAATAGCTTATAATAAAAGTATAAATTATTAGGAGCAATATATGAAAATTTTAGTAACGGGCGGCGCTGG
>JAGAMH010000047.1 GCA_017624815.1 Clostridia bacterium | reverse complement strand
CGCCACCTATAAATTTCGTAGTTTGAGTTAAACGCGCGTAAACCTTTAACGCAGGCAAAAGCCCCTTTAATTTAAAGCCTTTTGGGGCGTATCCGTACAGTAATATGCCGCAACGAACACCGTTTTTTAAAAAATCGTTACCCCTTAAAATTCCGCCGCTTGCCGCAATATGTGCTATTGCTTTTGGAGAAAAACTTTTAACTATTTGCTCGGCTTCGTTAAAAATTTTTAACTGATTATAGCTTGATTTTTTGCAATTTGGTGCGTATAAATGAGAATAAACGCCCTTAACATTTTGAGCATTAAGCTCGTTTAAAACTGAATAAAGCTCGCTTATATTACAACCTAAACGGTTCATGCCAGTATTAATTTTTACGTGGCAGTTAACGTTTTTGCAAAGCTTTGCCGTAAATTTATTGCTCACCGTAGCGGTTAAGCCGTAAAGAGTTAAGCGCTCTACGTCGTATTCGCTTAGCGGTGGAATTAAAACTAAAATCGGTTTGGTTATTCCCGCTATTCTTAACGCCGCGCCCTCTTCGGCTATAGCAACGCAAAATCCGTCTACTATATGCTGCAAACTTAACGCAACCCGTTCTGCGCCGTGCCCGTATGCGTTCGCCTTTACCACCGCGTAAAATTTTTGTCCGTTTAACATATTTTTAACGAGTTTTGCGTTATTTTCTATTGCAGTTAAATTTACTACCGAAAGCGTTTTTTGCATAAAATATTGTATGCAAAATGCAATTTTATTGTTTTTATAATATATTATTTTACCACGAATAGCCTAACTTTTCAATACTTTTATTAAAATTTATTTTAAAAGTGGTAAGACTTTTTTGTATATTAAAGCAGTTAAAAAACATAAAGCTAAATCTTTGGGTAAATAAATTAAATTATAGCTAAAAATTGCTACAAGTAAACTATTTAACCCGTCGTATAAATAAACCCAAACGAATATAAAGTAAATTATGCCAATAAAATAACATGCTAAACTTGCAATCATACAAACAATAACTGCTTTTTTATAAGTTAAAATTTTATTTTTTGAAAGTATTCCCGCAATTAGCGCACTTAAAATAAAACCTAAAACGTAGCCGAACGTTGGAGTTAAAAAACTGGCTATTCCCCCTTTAAAACCAGAAAATACGGGCAAGCCCAAAACGCCGATTAATGCGTAACATAAAGTTGCCGCAACGCCCTTTTTTGCGCCGAGCAAAATACCACATAAAACGCATACCGCCGTTTGAAAGGTTAGCGGCACGGGATAAAATGGAATTGATATATACGCCGAAGCAATTATAAGCGCGGTAAAAATTGCGCACTCTGCAATATCTTTTGCCGTTAGTTTTCTTTTTTCGTTCATATATAAATTTTATTATTAAAATTAGTATATGTCAATAAAAAATGGGTGTTTGCGCCATATTATGGGGTTAATTTGTTGACATTGCTTAAGTTTTGTTTTAAAATAATATTACAATTTAAAAAGTTTACGGTACGCCCCGATAACGATAAGGGCGTTTAATAGGGAAGTCAGAGCTAATTGCTCCGCAGCCCCCGCTGCCGTTTTAGCGGTGTAAATATTCACTGAATTTTTTTGGGAAGGGTATTTACTTTTTGCCGCTATTTTAAGCCGGAAGACCTGCCTTAAACTTTTATAACTTTTTATTTCCGAGGGGACGCGGAAAAAAGAGCAAGTTAGCCTTTTTTAAAATTTAAAGGTTTGTTTTTTCTTTGCGCCGTTTTCTTTGGAATTTGCGGCGTATTTTTTATTTTAAGGAGATACTTATGAAAAACAAATTTTTAGCTTTATTTTTAAGCGTAGTTGCATTATTTTCCGCCATTGCTTTAAGCGGTTGTGCAAAACGGCTTGAAGTTGTTGTTGGCGACGACGGAAAAACGGAAAGCGTTATTTTTAAAATTTCGGCAAACGTTATGGAAATTTCGCCCGATAGCTCAGTTTACGACTACATGCTTGCTCTTAAAGAAGACGGTCTTTTTGACTTTACCAGCGAAAATAGCAATTTTGGGCAAACTATTCTTTCGGTTAACGGAATAGAAAACTACGTTGCAGAAAACGGTTTAAGCGGTAAATCTTGGATGATTTACACCGATTTAACAACGTTAGACGACGTAGTTTATTCTAACGCGGAATACGGCACTTACGAACACGACGGCAAAACCCTTAATTCGGCGTCTTACGGCGTTTCGGGGCTACCTTGCATAGAAGGTTATACGTTTGCTTTAGTTTACGCCGAATGGTCTTGGAATTAAAATGAGTGCACGAAAGTTGAGTGCAGGAAAGCAAATTGCATATATCGCCGTTATGTGCGCCCTTTTAATTGGTATGCAGCTTGCCTTTTCGGCTATACGAGGCGTAGAGATAGTAACCGTACTGCTTTTATGCTTTTGCTATTGTTTGGGCGTAAAATGCGGCGTTATTTGCGCAGTTTGCTTTAGTTTATTGCGCTGTTTAATTTTTGGATTTTACCCCACCGTAATACTTCTTTATTTAATTTACTTTCCCCTTTTCGCTTTAATTTTCGGTGCGTTGGGAAAGATTAAAAACGAATTTTACTCCAACCCTTCTATATGGGTTTTAGTTGCGATAAATTTGGCTTTAATTGCGCTGATTATACTGTGTTCGTGCGCTAATATATTCGATTTAATTAAAATTTCTAAACTGTATAAAAATATTACCGCCACACTTTTATGGGTATTGGCTGGGCTATTTTTATCCCTTTTAATTTCTTACGACGCTTGTTTTATTTTAAATCGCAAAAATAATATTAGCACATATAAAGCGCTAAGGCTTATTTTTATAACTGCCGTTGCCACGCTTTGCACGGTTTGCTTTACCATGCTCGACAACGTTATTACGCCCTTAACTTACGGCTACACTAAAAACGCCGCTCTTGGATATTTTTACGCCTCTTTTGCAGCGCTTTTACCACAAGTAGTTTGCACGGTTATAAGCGTTTTAGTGCTATTTTATCCCGTGTGTGCAGTTATGAAAAAGTTGTAATTGTGCGCTTTGAATATGCTATTTTGTTTTCTTTTAATTGCTATATCTTAAAATTCTAGCCCCACGCCGCTACGGCGTGGGGCTATTTTATATATATTATTAAT
>JAGAMH010000006.1 GCA_017624815.1 Clostridia bacterium | reverse complement strand
CTACACAAGCAATTAATTTTCCACTTGAATAAACGGTAGTATTTTTAGTATCTATATTAAGTGAATTGCCAACGCAAACGTTGCCATTTTCGTCCGCTTCGTGTAAAACTCCTAACATATCCCAACTGCCAACGTCGTTCCAACCAAATTCACCGGGCACGACCAAAATGTTGTCGGATTTTTCCATTACGCCGTAATCGATTGAAATTGACCGAATTTGTGGATAAACAGCGTTTAATACTTTTTCTTCGTCGGCGGTGTTTAACGCTTCTTCTATTTTTAAAAGATCGCTATAAATATCAGGTAAAAGATTTTTTAAATTTTTCTAATATAACTGATGCTTTCCAAACGAAAATACCGCTATTCCAAACGTAGTTTCCGCTTTCTAAATATTTTTTAGCGTTTTCTAAGTTGGGTTTTTCAACAAAACAGTCAACACTTTTTACTTCGCAATCCGCCTCTTTGTATTTAATATAACCGTAGCCTGTTGCGGGAAAAGTAGGCGTAATTCCCACCGTTATTAAGTTTTGTGAACTTGCCGCCGCATTAATTGCCGTTTGCAATACTTTTGTAAAAGTTTTAGTATCTTTTACGTAAGCATCAGACGGGGTTATAACCATTACGCCGTCGCCGTAATCTTTTGCAATTTTAATTGCAGCATAGCCTATACACGCCGCAGTATTTCTTGCAGAAGGTTCACGAAGTATGTTCTTGGGAAGAATTCTACCTTCGGTAACTTCTTGCATTTTTTCAGCTTGCAAAGAATTTGTTACGATATAAATATCTTCATTTTTACAAACGGTGGAAATACGATCGACCGTTTCGTTTACCATAACTTCTTTACCGCTTAAATTTAAAAGTTGTTTAGGCGTGCGTTTACGAGAAAGCGGCCAAAAACGCGTTCCTCCGCCGCCTGCCATTATTATACCGAAAGTTTTCATTTTATTTTCCTATGTTAATTGATTAATAAGCTGAGTTAAATTTGCTTTAAACGTGTTAAAGGTAAAATTTTCTTCTACCCTTTCTTTTGCAGCTTTTCCGTATTTACGACAAAGTTCTTCGTCGTTTGCAAGCAAAGTTATTGCTTTTGCGTATTCTTCAACGTTGCCGTTTTCAACTTCAATTCCCGTAACGCCGTTCAAGTTTACGTAGTTTACACCCGAGCCTTCTATTGTAAAGGTTACTGCGGGTTTTTCAAACGCCATAGCTTCGGCAAGCGCAATGCCAAACGCTTCGTTTTTAGTTATCGAGGGGAAACAGAAAACGTCACACGCGAGCATATAAGCTTTAATATCCACTTCGGAAAGTCTACCTGTAAACACTACTTTTTCGTCGTTCTCAGCTTTTTTAATTAAACTTTCCGTAAGTTCACCACTTCCGCCTATAAACACTTTAAATTTATCGCTTAAAAATTTACTTGCGTCAACAAGATATTCCATGCCCTTATAGGGAACGTGTCTACCAACGGCAAAAAGAATTTTTTTGCCTTCGTTTTGGTTTTTAATTTCGTTAGCCCTTGCAACAACTTCTTCGGTTGCGGTAGTGTGCTCTTTCGTAACGCAATTAGGAATTACTATACACTTTTCTCTAAAAAAGGGTAAGCTTTTGCTTCCTTCAATATAATTAGGGCTAGTTGCAATAATTTTACTTGCTCGCTTTAAAAGAGCGTTAGTTTGTCCAACGAATAATTTCCCTAATATTTTTTGCTTGGTTATATCTAAATGCCAATAAACGACGAGCTTACAGTTGGGTCGCTTTTTTAAGCATCTTAATAGATACATTGCTGCAAACGGGTTAGGGTGGTGAAAAATTACTACGTCGGGTTCAAATTCTTTAAAGCATTTTTTAAGCATTTTGCCGTAACTAAAAGAAATTGGTTGCGAAGCTATTTTTGCAAAAGTTTTTGCACGGATAACTTCAACGCCGTTTACTTCGCTTACTTCGTTTACCTTTTTATCGTTAAAGCAAAATACTTTTTGTTCGACATCTTCAACGGAAGATAACGCCGTTGCGCAGTCGTTTGCAACCTGCTCAACCCCGCCGATATACGGATAATAATATTTTGATATTTGTAAAACTTTCATTATTCCCCACTCCTATCAAATATTACCATATAAAAGCCCTTAAAAATAATTTTTAAATCTAACCAAAGACTTTGCTTTTCAATATATTGCAAATCAAGGTCAATCCATTGGTCAAAGGAAAGTGAATTTCTATTCTTTTGAATTTGCCATAAGCAAAGCAAGCCGCCTTTAATTAAAAGACGTTGTTTTTGATATTCGGTATATTGCTCAACTTCGCTAGGAATTGGAGGTCTTGGACCAACAACGCTCATTGACCCGAATAAAATATTAAAAAGCTGAGGAAGCTCGTCTAACGAAGTTTTGCGCAAAAACTTACCGAATTTAGTAATTCTGGGGTCGTTCTTCATTTTAAACGCAGGAGGATCGGCTTCGTTTAAACCTGCGTCGATTAACTGCTGTTTAAGTTGCTCCGCATTTGGACACATAGTGCGGATTTTATAAAAGTTAAAAATTTTTCCGTTCTTCCCTACTCTTTTAGATACGTAAATAGGATTATGGAAATCTTCTAACCATTTAATTAAAATACATAATAAAATTAGCCAAGAAAAAACTATAATTACTAAACTTGATGATATTATATCAAACGCGCGCTTAATAAAAAGATAAAGCCCGTATTTAAAACCTTTTTTTCTATTAACTACTCTTTCGGCGGTTGAATTACCGTTAAGTTCTTTTTCTGTATTTTTTACTATTTCTTCTTCGTGCATATAACACTCCATCATGCGTAATTATACAGTATAATTATATAATAATTATCCGATTAAGTCAACAGTATTTAACTTAAAGATAATTTTTGACTAATTTAATAAATTTTTAGTTGCCTTTTAAATAAATTTGTGGCACTTTTCCGTTTATTATATTTTCGCAAATTAAAACTTCAACCACGGTAGATACGCAGCTAACTTTAAACGGCGTAACAACGCTGACGTTTGCAATCGTTTTTAAAAACACCGAGTGTTTAGTTTGGTTTATGCCCGCCTCTTTAAAGCGCGATATAAATTCACACGATACGTTATTTATTGGTATAATTTTTATATTAATTTTTTTACCTACGCCAGCTAAAAACTCAATTCCAGTAAAAGCGCCCAAAGGTACTAAAACGCCGTTTTCGTTTAATTTTTTTAAATTGTTTTGAGAAAGATACGCAGTATCACGTGCTATGCGGTTTACGTTTAACGGATTAGTGGTAATTGAAATAACGTTACCATTTTCATCACGAATAATACTTATAACGTCTTCGTAATTTATTCCCTCTTTTAAAGTTATAAATACAGCTTCGTTAACGGCAATTACGCAATTTGATTTCATCGTTTCTTCCGCTATAGAAATTATTACCCTATTTGCAATAGATAACACATATATGGCGGTCAAAATTAAAAATAATAAAACGAACAACAACTTTATTTTTATTTTTTTACTACGTTTCATAGTATATTTTATTATCCTATTTAAAAATTTTGAACGGCAAAAATAAAATCCGTCTTGATAAGACGGATTTACTAATTTCTTTTAGTTTTAGAACGGAATATTAACGCCATAATAAAAGCGAATACTACTGCTGCAGTAACACCGCCACTCGCCGCGGAAAGGGAGCCTGTTATTGCTTGAAACAACCCTTTCTCAGCGCCCTTAATTGCACCGTTAGCAAGTAAATATCCAAAGCCCGAAATAGGGACCGTTGCACCAGCCTCAGCAAACTCTACTAACGGTTGATAAAGCCCTACTGCCGTTAAGACTACGCCCGATAACATAAAATATACCAAAATTTTACCTGCAGTTAAATCGGTAAAATTAATAATTATTTGCGCTATTAAACAAATACTTCCGCCAACGGCAAAAGCTTTTACATAAGTAAAAACGATATCAAATATTTGTTGTTCCATATTAAATCTCCAACTGAACGGCGTGGCTTATACAGGGAATAGATTCCCCTTGTCCCGACGAAACAGTAGACAACAACGCACCCGTTGCGGCAAATAAAACGCGCTTATAAAGTCCTGCTTGCATTTTATTTAAAACGTAAGAATTTAAAACTACTGCGCTACACCCCGCACCGCTACCACCTTGAAATTCATCTTCAATAACCTTATAAATAATTTCGCCACAATCAACGTGAATAGAGGATATATCCATACCTTTTTCCCAAGTTAAGTCTTTTAATATACGGCTTCCCAAAGCTCCTAAATCTCCCGTTAAAATCAAATCGTAATCTTCGGGACTAGTATTCGTATCGGTAAAATGTTGCAATATCGTATTAGCGGCGGCGGGCGCCATAGCTGCGCCCATATTATTTACGTCAGTAACGCCGTAGTCAATTACTTTACCCATAGTGGCATTTACGACCTTTACGCCTTTTAGGTTTTTAACGTTTTTTTGAATTAAACAAGCACCTGCACCTGTTACAGTCCATTGAGATTGCGGTGGCCTAGTACAGCCAAGCTCTAACGGGTAACGGTATTGCCGTTCTGCAGATGCAAAATGGCTACCCGTTGCAGCAACAGCGCTTTTAACGTAACCTTCATTTACCAACATCGCGGCGAGCATTATACTTTCACTCATT
>JAGAMH010000046.1 GCA_017624815.1 Clostridia bacterium | reverse complement strand
TTCCCACTAACCTTTCGGCAAAAACGCCCTGATCCATTTCTAAAAGGTTCGAATATCTGTAAAGGTGGTCAAAATCTTCTAAAAGGGCAAAATCAAGCGCCTTTTTAACGTAGCAATCGCACTCTCTTTTTGCAAGCTCGGCAGTTAAATCTACGGCTAGTTGCTCGTATGAAATGGTATGTTCCAACGCACTTTCGTTGCACGGTTTTAAAAGTGAAAGTTTTATTTGCTGCTGCTTTTCCACGGCACGGGTCAGCGCTAATTCTCGGCGCAAATCGTTGTTAGAAACGTGTCTTGCAAAATTGTGCGAAAACCAGTTCGCCTCGAACTCCGTTCCGTTCATAAGTATAATTCGTGTTTTCGTATAAGGGTCTATTTCTCGCTTATCGTAAGGCTTGGGGTAAAGCTTTTTCCAGTTTTGAAAACTTAAAGCTATATCTTCGCCTTTTTCGCAAAAAGGGTTCATAACGCCTCCTTAAAATTCACTTTTACCATTATACGCAACTAAACGAAAAAGGGTTAAAAGCGCACGAAAAACGAGCACTATCACATAGACGTTAATATACATTTTTTAGCCCACACGTTTTACCCCCACCAAACGCAAAAAAATAGCTTTACCGCAATTAACTTGCAGTAAAGCTTTTAAATTTATAATTAGTTTTACTATATTACGGGGGCAATTGCCGTTTTTACAAGTTTTCCGTCTTCGTATTTAAGCGCCCAAGCCGTTCCTCCCGAAGATAAACTGCCCGCAATTTCACCGTTTTTAATTACAATTGCCGAAAGGTCTTCCATGGCAAACGCCTTTTGCATATTCTTTTCTACCACCTCGTTATCGAACGCCGCGCCCCTTGAGTTGTAGTGGGGAGTAGCAACGCCTTTTATTACCCCCAAAGCGTTATACAGCGAATAAACTTCGCCGTTAAGCGTTTTAGAAGTATCGGTGAACATCCTTTCAAACCAACAAATTGCGCCCGCCGAAAGTCCCGCAATTATAACGCCGCGCTCGTAGGCGTCTAAAATTAAAGGTAACATTCCGCTATTTTGCCAATGCTCCAACATAAACACGGTGTCGCCGCCGCCCACGTAAATTACGTCCGCCTTTAAAAATTTGCCCTTTAATTTTTCGTAGTCTGTTTCCTTAAAAACGGTTAAAGCGACGTCCGTTTTTATATTAAACACCCCCGTATATACCTTATGGAAGGTGTTATAATAGGGCATATAATCGTGGCTTGCGGTGGGAATAAATAATGCGCACGCCCTATTTTCGCCCGCCCTTTCTTTGGCAAGAGCGGCAACGTATTCGTCTATTTTAAGCGTTTGGCGTTCTTTTAAATCGCCGCCGCCTATTGCAATTATAGTTTTCATAACCGTTTAGTTCTCCTTTGGTAGGTAAAAATATTGTTCCGGTCCCGTGTCCCGCATAAGCATTTTTTTGTTTTTGAACTTAAAGATAAGTAGCGCTAAAACGTATATATCACCGCTGCAACCGCCCAAATGGAAGCCGAGTATCGCCGCAGATAACAAAAAGAAAGTTTTATCTAAAAAGAAAGCTACGGCAGAAGTTGCCATAAATATTATCGAAAAAATTATAAGCGGTGCGGCAACTGCAATTATAGCCGTTTTGCGATATACGTAAACGTTAGGCACGCCGCAATAAGCGCAGCTCCAACTCAATCCAAAGGTAAGCTTTTCGCCCGTTTGCTGCTTATAGACAACGCCGTGAACAAGCTCGTGCAAAATTATATACGCAAAGAAAACGGCTATACCTATTATAGTTACTATAAGCGTTTTTATAGGGTTAGCTTCGGCTATATTTTCCCCGCTATTTACCGCCAAAAGCACGGCAACGGTTATTACTGCCGCCGCAACGAGTAGGCATATTGCGTTGAAAATAAGCCCTACTTTTACGTTTTTTGCGTTAATATATTTTACTTGAACGTAGCCGCTTGGAACTTCTTTTACAAAATTATTTTCTTTCATAATAACTTAATCCTAAATAATAAGTTGAACGTGCCCACGTGCATATATCCTATTAATTAATCTTGCAACACGCATTTAAGCTTGTTCATTCTTTCGTCTAAATCGGCGCTTGTTTGGGCGCAAATTCTAAGCTCGTTAATCATTTCGTCGGTAAATTGATAATCCTTTTTATACCTTAACTGATGTTCCAAACTTGCCCAAAAATCCATTGCAATAGTTCTTAATTGAATTTCCACCCTCATTTCTTTTTTTTCGTTCGCCAAAAATATGGGTATGGAAATTATTAAATGCAAACTTCTGTATCCGTTTTCTTTGGGGTTTTTTATGTAGTCTTTAACGGCGATAACCTTAACGTCGTCTTGTAGCGATAACGCGTCCACTAACATATATACGTCGTCGATAAACGAACAGCACACCCTTACGCCGGCAACGTCGTTAATAAAATTTTCTATATTAAAAACGCTAACTTCTTTACCCTTTTTGGTAAGCTTATTTACTATGCTTTCAAACGATTTTAACCTACTTTTTACGTCCGTTATCGGGGTACGGTCGTGTTGAAGAGAAAACTCTTCGTTTAAAACATTAAACTTAGTTTCCACTTCCATAATGGCGCAGGAATAATAGGTCATTAGTTTTTTAAGCGACTGCGTTTTATCCTTCATGCAAGAGCAAAACGCTTCCGTTTGCGCGTTTAAATTAATAACATTTGCACTCTTCATTATTTAAACCTCTTTTCAAGCAATACTTCAACTATTTTTTCCATTTCTTCGTCTTCGCTATTTTTTAATATTAAATGCTGCTTATCGCAAAGCAAAAATCCCCATTGCGGCGGCATATCCTCAAGGCTTAGCTCTTCCTCTATAATTACGGGTAAAACGTTTCCACCTGCAAATATTGCCTCTTTTACTTCTTGATAAACGAACTTGGAGCGAATACTGTTTTTAGTTAGCAACACTATTACCATTCCCTCTTTAGAAACGTCTTTTATGGTAGCTCTAGCACTAAAAATATTTCCGTTAGCTGAAATTTTTTCATCTGCGTCGTACACTCTAAAATCGCACTTAATAAGCTTTTCTTTAAGCCTTGTAAAAATGTCGCCGTCGCTATACGCACAAGAGATGAAAACGCGCATCTTTTTAGTAAACGCTTCAAGCTCTTTCTTTAAATATTCCAAGCCGTTTTCAAGTTTTATTGCGTAAACTTTTTCGGGCGAGTTTTGCGTTACGTAAGCAATTTCTTCTTGCACCCATTTGGATTTTTGAGCGTTTGGACTATCGAGATATAAAAAGAATTCTCTCGCGTTTATTTCGTCGTAAATTAGCGTACGCAAAAATTGCTTCTTTTCGGCAGCAGCGTCGTCTAAACTTTTAAGGAAAAATAAAATGGGCTCTAACCCCCTTTCTTCTAAAAAGTTTCTAACCTGCCTAACCGTTTCTATATCCAAATGGCTATGCGATACAAAAACGTATCCACCTTCACCTTTAAATAATTTTTCAACGTCCATATTTTTTTCCTAACTTAAATTGCACTCCATTAAAATATGCGGTATTCCGTCAACGGAAAACTCGTTCGATATTTTTGTAAACCCACACTTTTCGTAAAATCCGCGGGCGTAGGTTTGCGCTTCTACTATAACTCTTTCAGCCAAGTATACTTGCTTGGCAATTTGCTTGCCTACTTGCATTATCTTTGCGCCCAACCCAACCTTGCGCTTTTTGGTTATTACCCTTCCAAGCGAAACGTTATCAAATTTATATCCTTTTGGAACAACCCTTAAATAGGCTACTATGCCGCTTTCATCACGCAAATATACGTGGTGCGAAACTTTATCTTCGGCGGTAACTTCCATATACGGGCAATTTTGTTCAACGACGAAAACTTCTATTCTCAGTTTAATAATTTCAAAAAGTTCGTCTAAGCTAAGTTCGTTAAAAGTTTTTATAACCGTTTGCATTTTCGTCCTTTAAAAGCGCTCAACCGCGCCTAAAAGTTTTATTTTTCCGTTTTCGGCGATTATTGCTCCCTCCATTACTTTGGTTGCAAAAACGGGGAGTTTTCGCTCAGACTTTACCCTTTTTATCGAATCGTTTTGAATAGCCGTTGCATTATAATGCACTTCTAAATAAAAGCCGTTTAAATAGCCAAGCCCGTTAAAATAGGTAAAATTTGAATAATCTTTATCGGGGGATAGATGGTATTCGCCAAGTTGAATTAACGCCCCAGCACTATACCCCATAATAATTTTATCAAAACTTTTTAAAACGCCCGTTAAATTAAAGTTTTCTATTCTTTGCATCATTTTATCTGGCAGTCCGCCCGTAAAGTAAATAACGTCGGCTTTTTTTACCTTCTGCGCGGCAAAATCTTTATCGTCGGTAAAATAGTTTATAAAATAAACGTCGTTTTCGGCTATGCCGTAAGTCTTTAAACCCCCAACTATGCCGCAATAAACGTATCCGCCCTTACCGTAAAGTTTTTCCCAGTCCTGCGAATTTTTCACCTCGCTATCTCTAAACGAAAAGGGTATTACCACCACCTTTAAACGCGGTTTTAAATGGTTTTTAAGCTCGTTAAATAGCCACGGTTTGTTTATATTAAAGCCTTCAAGTAAAACGTTTACCAAAATAATTTTTCCTTTAATGCGCCTTTTTATCGCATATATTTAAGTTTACTAAATCGTTAAAAAACTGTTCGCCAAAACGCTCTTTATCCTTTCTTTTGGCGTTATCGCTTCTGCGCCAAACGTTTAAAGGGCGCATGTGGCAGTTTATTAAGTTCGTTTCGTAAAGTATTCTATTAAAATCTTCAACACTAACCTGCTTTCCGCAAAGGTTTTGCACCAAATATAAATACGCGCCGTAGTTTTCGTGCCCGTAATAGTGGGCTATCTCCGTTTTTTCGCCTTTTATATTTTCAAACCGTTTGGTGTAAAGCTTGCCTATATCGTGGTATTTTGCCGTAGTTTGAACGGCTTGGCTAAACCCGTTATCTACAGCATATTGCCACGCCGATTGCATATGTTCGCCCAAAGTTAGACGGTGATGGGGATTATCTTGCGATAAGTCTTTTACCCAGTCGAAATTAAATTCGTAAGGCGTATCGTCTACCACGGTTATTATTTCGTGCCAGCCTTCCCAGTAGTTGGGACATTCAAAACTGCAAAACATATTATACATAGCTTCGTCGGGCACTCTTGCATAGCCTTGACGTAAAGTGTTGCGCTCCATGCAAATTTTAGGCTGAACTACAAACAGCATGCAAATTAATTTACAGTCAAATTTATATAGCCCGCGCAAAAAATTTATGCGGCGTTTTCTGCCTAAGTTGGTTGCGTCCACGTACACCGAGCGCCCTACTTTTAGCGCGGCAATAGCTCTGCTTTTTACTTGGTCGAACGTTGCGGCGTTAAGGTTGGTGTTGTCGGGCAAGCGCAACTCGTTTGCGTCTATTTTTTGTTGAAGTTCTGCGCGTATTTCGTCAGAAGATAACACGCAATAGCCTTCTTCTTTATATTTTTTTGATAAGGTGCTCTTCCCACAAGCGGGGATTCCCACCGTTAAAATAAGTTCCATAATAATCCTTTTTTTCTTTCGTATGCAAAGGCTTTTGCCTTAGCCACGGTGTTTTTTATAATTAATTTTTCTCTTCTTCGTACTTGTACGTTATTTCTAATTTATAGTCGTTTTTTATAAAGCTTGAACAGTTTACACCGTTATATGTGCGGCTAATAGCAACCCATTCCACCACGTATTTTGCCGTGTTTTCGCCGCATTTTAAAATTAAAGTATCGTTTTTATCTATAAAGCGTAACCTGAATAGATTGGATATATATAGGGGGTTATTGCTTTTTGCGTAATTAAAAAGCTCTTCGTTTACTTCTATTTCGTATACTTCGTTTAAATCCGTTTCGGGCGTAAAATCGTCGAACGTAACTAAGTCCTCTTCGTCGGGCATAACTAAGTCCTCTTCGTCAACGCTTTGTTTCCACGCGTATTTTACGTAGCCGTAAGTTTCGTTTCCGTGCCCGTGGGCGTGCGCCATAACGTCACCCCATCCGCGCTGAGAAAAAAGCCTTTTTTTGCCGTCGTTAAATACGGGCGCGCAGTCAAGCGTTTGATGATGCCAACCCGTAAATAAATATCCGTGCTTTTTAATTTCGTCTATTATCACTCTATATTCGGCTAAAGATATATTTTCGGCTTTAACGTCAAAATCGGGGTCTTCAAACCACGTCCAGCCAACTATTCTATATTTCATTTTCTCTCCTTTTTAACTTCTACTTTTTCTAAATAAGGCAAACACTTCTATATTAGTTTCAACGTCTAATTCTTTCGTAAAAAATTCTTTGCCCTTTTTATCGCGTTCTACCTTGAAAAGATGCCCCGAATCTACGTTCGTAAAATCCGAATCTAACGGCTGTAAAATTATATAATACGCGCCGTTATAATCGCTGCCCCACCTTTTGTAGTAGCTTTCCTTTTTGCCCTTTTCCGTTTTAAAAGTAATAATATTTTCATCTTCTGGGCGGGTGGAAAAATAGGTGTCTATCCCCCTTTCATTTTCGTATTTATACAATTCGCGCTTAATTTTTAAATTGATAAAATCGGCCTTCGTTTCGCCGAATTGCTTTTGCATATCCGAAATAATTTCCTTAATTTGAAACAGATAAACTAGCCTGTGCATAATGCAAACGCTTTCGTTCGGATAATCGAATTGCCGTTTCGTTTTAACTAGCGATAAATATTCGTCGTAAAGCTTTTTCACTTCGGGGTCGGATAAATATTTTTCGTTTAACTCGTTTTTAAACTCCCACGTTTCGTCGCTTATGGCAAATTGCTCGTCCTGCCTTTTTAAATTAAATTTTGCCATTATTTCGGCAACTATTTTAATTATAGTTTTATGTATATTTTCGCAAGTGGGCTTCATTTTTTCGTAAACGTCGCCTATCTCCGAAGACTTTTTATACGCTTCTAACAATTGACTTTCAAAATTTTCACTCAACATAAAACCACCTTAAATTTACCCTTTAATTTTTGCCCCAACGCCGTTAATATTTGGTTATAGCGGGCAATATACGTCGGCTAAAGTCAATAAAAAGTCGATAAAATCATATACGTCTTGCATACTCTTAAAGGGCCTTTCTATCCTGTAATTATTAAACGTAAAAGCGCCCAATTCGCATAGCTCTTTCCACTCGTCGTGGTCCGTTTCCCAAAACACGTCTTTTGTATAGCCACCGTCCGTTAACATAATTTTTCCGCCGTCGTCGTATAGCGCAACGCATAACTCGTTTGCGCCGTCGTAAGTTAAGTTCGTTCGCAACATTCTGCAATTCGGCGCGTCGTAACGCGTTTCAAACTCTTTTTCTATCGTTTTTAGCGCCTCTTCAAAAGACCAAATTTTCTCTTTATTTATTGCGTATTCATAGCAATATTCCAACGCCCAGTTTTGCATTTTAGAAAACATTTTGCCCTTAAGCTTACCGTATTCAACCCATATTAAGGTGTGGTCATTTGCCGTGGGCTTTGCCACTATTTCTAAAACGTCGCCTAAATAATACGTTTGAATGGGGTGAAAATATCCTATCGTAGAGTGCTTTATAAACGTTTCGGCAGAGCATACCTTTTCTTTTACACAAACGGTACAGCCCGCTTCTTCCATGCACTCGCGTTCAATACACTCTTTATGGTTTTCTCCCTTTTCAATGCCACCGCCTAACAAAAAATAGCCTTTTGGCGTTTGCGCTACCACTACGAACCCGTTTTTTATAGGAATTAAATACGCCCCTTCTCTATTTAAATATTCAACTTCTTCTTTAATTCCAAAAATTTTATGCACCAAAATCACCCATAAAACCGTATTGCAACCTACTTAACGCACTAATTAAGTAATATCGTTCTTTCTAATAAATTCATCCAATAATATAAAGAATCTAATAAACTCGTCTATTGCAGCAATCAAGCTATAATCAAATCGATATTTTTTGCAAATACGATTATTTTTTAATTCTATTCCAAAATGAAAAGCCTTATCTTTTTTATTAAATAAATCATAATAATATTGCGGATCACAACTATATTCAATAAACGTTTCCCCGTCATCTGAAACGTAATACCCATCATCAACCGGATAAATATACAATTTTAACCTTTGATAATTAAAATATAACGCTACTGGCAACTCAATTTGAAACGATTCCCCGTTATTAATGCTTTCCCATTTACATATTTTTAATTGATTTTTTAATTTATCGCTTACTTCTTTCGCTTCGTAATACTGCGCCATAAAACCCCCTTGATTTTTAATTTAGTTTAACGTTTAAATTTCTTTACTTGAATATTACTTAAAAGAGAACTATCACTTTTGTTATTTATTAAAATTTTCGTCCATATGCACATACCCAAACTCACAAAAACGTTGTCCGCCACAGCAATCAATATCAAACGCTAAATAATTTATTTATTATCCTTTGAAATCTCCTTCAACAGTTGTTCTAATTCTTCCGTTCTAAAACCACGTGATTGCATTTCACCCCGTTCGTTGAAAGATAATATCGCAACTGTTTGCCCGTCTTTAACCTTACCGTATCGGTTTTGTTTGTGAGTATGTAAACGTAGTACATTTAATCTTCTTTTCGCCCGAGATCCTGCTCGGTTACACCTCGCACTGCTCCGCAGTTCGACTCGCTTCGCTCGCTCAGGATGACACAGGCGAGGCTGCATGTTTGTGTCATCCTGAGCGGAGGGCGTAGCCCGCAGTCGAACCCATAGGGCGATGCGAAGCATTGGGATCTACTATGATAAAAACGGGGGTTGTAACGACAAAAGGTATATTTTTAGAACAGACTTCTGTCTTTATCCATCATATCAACAATGTTTTGCAAACCATCTTCGGCGTTCAAATATTGTGTTTCGCCATACCTAACACCGATAACATAATAAAAATTTGCATCCATATAAACCCAATCTGAAGATTGAATTTCTACAACATTACCCACCAAGAAATTCTTATAAAAACCGTTTTCAAGAAGTATTTTACTGTTTTCAGCTAACACCTCCAGCAAGACCATACTTTCAGTTCTAGTACCATCACCGAGAATATACTCGCTGCCATAAAAACCATCCAATTCCGAAACGCTAAAATAAACAGTGGCACCTAAATAACTTTCACCATGAATGGCGTCATTATATTCTTCAAGTTTCCCTGTTTCCTTATTGCAAACATATATATTTTCAACTGCAACCTCATA
>JAGAMH010000045.1 GCA_017624815.1 Clostridia bacterium | reverse complement strand
CAATAGCACCGTCGGTAACCACTTCACCGTTGGCGTTTTGTATTTCTTCGTTCGTCATAGGGTAGCCGTATTTTAATACTTCCGCCATCATTTTTCTTCTAAGCGAACTATAGGTAACCTCTCCGCTAACGGCTATATTGTAAAATAGTTTAGAGCTGTATTCTACCGTTAATTTACCGTTATTGCTTTTAACTTCTATTTTTACAACGTCCGTTTCAATACTTTCGTTTACGGTATCTACAACGCCTATAGAGCGCATTTCGCTTACCCTTATCCCTTCGTCGGCGGTAGCAACGTATACTACTACTTCGTACAAGCCTTCTTCTAAAGCGGTAGGGATTTGGTAAGAGCCGCTAACCGACAAGCTTAACTCTTCTTCGTTATAGGTTTGTGCGATAACGTTATCTTCCGTTGCCAAGTTTACGGTGTTCTGACTTAACAGTTCGCCGTTTTCTCCCGTTCTTGCAAGCCCTATTTGCAACTTATACTGCTTGCCGCTTTCCATTAAGTTAGACTTTTCAGCAACGAGCGAAACGCCGTTTACTTTAACTTTGCCGTCGGTATATTGCGCGCCGTCTAAATTTACGGCAGATATTTTACCAAAGGTTTGGCTTCTTGCCACTCTTGCCGACAAAAATCCGCTTACTTCTTCGGCGTTTTTCGCACTTTCGTATTCGGCGAACATATCGTCTATTTTTTCAAATATAACGTTTTCTGCCTTTTTAAAATTTTCGCTGGAGTTTATTAAGTAGCCGTTCCACGTATAAAAAGAAGTTAACGAGTTGGCAATTTCGCTATTTTTTATTATATTGTTTTCAATTTCAGCTAAATCGTATTTACAAGTTAATCCTTTATCGCTTAAAAACTCTTCTAATACGCTCAGTTTTTCTTTAAGCGTTAACCCTTCGCCCATGTTAAGCGAAAACGAAACTTCATATTGAGGATCGGCAAAGCCCGGATTGGAAAGGAATTGCATGTGAGTATAATCTATTTTAACGGTTTTTCCGCTATAATTAAACTCGTCGCCTTCCTGCAAGTAGCCGCCACTGTTTAAACCGATTTTTATTTCGTCCATTTTAGAGTAGTCAACGTTTATATAAGATTTTTCGCCACCGTCGTAAGTTTCTTCGTAGGCGTTTTCTTCCGGTACGTAAACGCCGCTTATTCCGTCAAACGCCGATAAATACACACTAATTCCGCTCGAATGGTTAGTAATTACGTCTTCCTTTAAGCTCGTAGTGCCTACCGTACCGTAGTCGTCCCCTTCGTCTTCGTACGAACCAGAGCTTTGAAACGCGAAATCGCCATTTACGGTAACGTTGTAGTAATCGTTTTCGTCAGGCATAAAAACGTTCCAATATCCTTTATCCTGTTCGGCAATAAGATAGTCTGTAGAGTTTCCTGCGTGCCCGTAATAATATTCGTACCTTTCGTTTGGAATATATACCAAAAAAGTAGGGTTATTTACTTTACCCGTTTGCATATCGGTATACATTAGCGAATATACGCTGTTTGCGTCTTGCCTCGTTTCCCTTTCAACTACCCAAATATCTTCTAAACCTTTATCGTCTTTATAGTATTCTATAAGCGTTTCACGGTTACTAGTTACGTCTAAATAGAATTTAGAATATCCGTCTTTTACCCACTTATTTACTATATTAAGTTCGTTTTTAAGGTAGTTTATATTTTTAGCGGCTTCTTCTACTCTATAATCAATATTCTTCAACCTAGATTCCACCACGACGCCTTGGTAGGAAGCTCCGCTTATATCCTTAAAAATATATTCGCCGTTGTTTTTGTATACCTTACCTGCGGGGCTATCGTGTACTATAGTTCCCAAATCGACGCCTGGGCTATTTACGGGCTTACCCTTAATTTTGGAAGGGCTTGCAAAATAGCTTGCCACGCTTTTGCGTTTTGACGAAGCGTTTGCACTAACGGGGGCTTGCGCCACCTCTTTAGAAAACAAATCGTTCCATTCAAAATTAGCCGAAGCGTTATTCATATTTTCTCTTGCCAACAGTATTTTTGCCGCTTGCGTGCCTTCTACCACGTTTACACCCCTGTATATTCCGTACGCAGAACCCAACAACGCACACACGCCAAAAATAGAACCAAGCGTTATAGCTAAAGCTTTTTTATTCTTTTTCATAATATCTCCTAAATTAAATTCTACTTTCAATATATCCTAAAATTCTGTCTAACGTTAATTTTACCAGATTTTCAAGATTTAATTGATTGATAAAGTTTGTTACCTGTTTAATTTTTTCGTCGCTTACTCTATAAATTAAAAAGGTCGTTTCTAAAAATCTGTTAATTTTTCTATTTAATGTGAAATACTTATCGCATTTAATAGTTAAAAAGTTGCGCATAATACCTGCCGCGGCAATTTCTAACTCGTAAAAATCCTTTTCTTCAAGGTGCGGCAACTGCTCTTTGAATATATTTTGCAGTTTTTTAGTAACGTTGTCGTATATTACTTGCGAAGAGTTTTCCATAGAATAGGAAACGACATACATTTCCCTCATCTGCTCGCTTTTTTCGGCAATGCTAAGTTGTAAAGCCGTTTCAACTGCGTATTGCAAAATTTTATCTTGCTCTTTACCTTTAAAGTAGTCGGACACTACCTCGAACTGGCAATCGATTACGTACTCCACCAATTCGCACACTAAAGTTTCTTTGGTTTTAAACGCAAACGTTAACGAGCCGTAATTAACGTTAGCCTGCGCTGCAATATCACGCATTTTGGTATTTTTATAACCGTTTTTTAAAAACATTTTTATTGCAGTTTGTAAAACTTTTGTTTTTACGCTATTTTTACTTGACGCCATAGTTATCACCTTTACTATATCACGGTATAGTTCTTGATATATAATAACATAAAAAAATACCGCCGTCAATACTTAAATAAAAATTTACGGCGATTTTTTGGCAATTTTTAGAAAAAAACTTGTTTTAAAATAATAAATAACTGCAACGCGGCGGCTATTATAACTAAAAATGCTTAAAAGTAAAGTAAGCGGCGTTTTTGATTTTAAATAACGTAAGTAGCCGCAATCAGCAACTTATTTTTAATTGAAACGTAGAAAAATTCCTTTTATCTAAAGATTATTTACACCACTACTTTAAGTGATGTTAATTTTTTGCTAAAGGCTACAAAATAAAAAAAAGCGTTTGCATTTGCAAACGCTTTTTGTGTTAGTTAGTTATTAGCCGATAATTTTGGAAACAACGCCGGAACCAACCGTTCTGCCGCCTTCACGAATAGCGAACTTAAGTTGTTCTTCTACTGCAACGGGCTTAATGAGTTCAACGGTGATGGTAACGTGGTCGCCAGGCATAACCATTTCGGTTCCTTCGGGAAGGGTGATAGAACCGGTAACGTCGGTAGTTCTGATGAAGAATTGAGGACGATAGTGGTTGAAGAAAGGAGTGTGACGTCCGCCTTCTTCTGCTTTAAGAACGTAAACTTGAGCTTCGAACTTAGTAGCAGTTTTAACGGTGCCGGGTTTAGCAAGAACTTGTCCTTTTTCGATACCACGACGGTCGATACCACGAAGAAGTGCGCCGATGTTGAAGCCTGCGATAGCTTCGTCAACGGACTTGTGGAACATTTCAAGACCGGTAATGGTGGTGCCAACGGGCTTGTCGATTAAGCCAACGATTTCAGCGGGATCACCAACGTGAGCAACGCCTCTTTCTACTCTACCAGTAGCAACGGTACCACGTCCGGAGATGGTGAATACGTCTTCTACAGGAAGAAGGAAGGGTTTGTCAGTAACACGTTCAGGGGTGGGGATATAGCTGTCGATGGTGTTCATAAGTTCGAGAATGCATTGGCATTCGGGAGCTGCAAGAACTTCTGCATCGGGAGCGCCGGAAGTAGCTTTTTCAAGTGCTTTAAGTGCGGAACCTCTGATGATGGGAGTATCGTCGCCAGGGAAGTCGTAACCGTTAAGGGTATCTCTGATTTCCATTTCAACGAGTTCAAGAAGTTCAGGGTCGTCCATTTGGTCGCACTTGTTAAGGAATACTACGATATAGGGAACGCCTACCTGACGAGCAAGAAGGATGTGTTCACGGGTCTGCTGCATCGGACCGTCGGAAGCTGCAACTACGAGGATCGCGCCGTCCATCTGAGCAGCACCAGTGATCATGTTCTTAACATAGTCAGCATGTCCGGGGCAGTCAACGTGTGCATAGTGTCTTGATTCTGTTTCGTATTCAACGTGAGCTGTTGAAATTGTGATACCTCTTTCTCTTTCTTCCGGAGCCT
>JAGAMH010000005.1 GCA_017624815.1 Clostridia bacterium | reverse complement strand
TGATAAAGGGAAATGGTGTCCATATATCCTTCAACCATTATAACTTCTTTAATAGTTTGGCTTCTTTTTAGCTTTTTTAAAAGGTTAATATTATAAAGAGTTTTGCTCTTATTAAAAATAAGCGTTTCTTTAGTGTTTTTGTATTTTGCAAAGTCCGTTTTTTTCAATACTCTGCCACCGAACGCAACCACTTCGTCTAAGGCGTTTATTATGGGGTATACAAGCCTTCCGCCTTGCGAATCAATAAGTCTTCCGTCTACTTCGTTTACCGCTCCGCTATCTATTATATCTTGCTTAGAATAGCCTTTAGAAAGCAAATACTTTGGCAAATCGGTAAAATTTAAACTTGCGCCCAAGCCAAATTTTCTAACCAAATTAGAAGGTATTTGACGCTTTAAAATATATTCGATATGCTCGTCCGCTTTACCCGAGTTAAGATTGTTTAAATAGAAATGCGCGCAATCGTTCATTATTTTTAAAAGAGTATCGCGCTTACGCTTTAACTCGGCGGTTTTTTCACTATCGAAATCGGTTTGAGGCATGGGAAGTTTTGCCTTTTCGGCAAGCAACTTTACCGTGTCCATAAAGTCTAACGTTTCCATCTCCGAAACGAGCTTTATAACGTCGCCCGAAGCTCCGCACCCAAAACAATGGTAATACTGGTCGCTTTCGTTTAGCGCAAACGACGCAGTCTTTTCGTGATGGAAGGGGCAACAAGCCCAATAGGTTGAGCCTTTACGTTCAAGGTTGAAATAATTACCCGCTACGTCGATTATATTAAGTTTATCTTTTAGCGTTTGTAAAAATTCCTGATTAACTGCCATATTTTCCTATCTTACTTCGTCGCCGAAAGACCATCCTTGGGGAACGAAAATTTTAGTAAAAGTGTATACTGCATATCTGTCCGTCATAGAAGAAAGATAATCGCACACCACTTGTTCTTTAATATAATCTTTTAATAAATTTTGATAAGTTTGAGGAAGAGCTTTTTCATTATTTAAAAAGTATTCAAACATTTGAGAAAGCATTCTTTCCGCCTTTTCTTCTTCACGTTGAGCAAAGTCGGTAAAATACACGTTTTTAAACATAAAGGTACGCAAAGCTTCGCTTGCTTCCGCCACTTCCTTTTCCATAGCTACGCAATTTTTACCGAAAGAATTGCGATAGATCGAGGATATTGCCGTGTTAATTCGCTCTCTTGAAGATTTACCCAACACAGCGGTTATGTCTTTGGGAACGCTATCTAACGTTAAAACACCCGCCCTTATAGCGTCGTCTAAGTCGTGATTTATGTATGCTATTTTATCCGCAACGGAAACGCATTTGCCTTCTAAAGTGGAAGGATTGCCGCTCTTTCTATGATTTAAAATACCGTCGCGTACTTCGTAAGTTAAGTTTAAACCTTTTCCGTCCTTTTCTAAAACGTCTACTACCCTTACGGATTGAACGTTATGCTTAAAGCCCGTAGGAGAAAGCTTGTTTAAAATTCTTTCGCCGCTATGTCCAAACGGAGTATGCCCCAAATCGTGGCCTAACGCTATAGCTTCAGCTAAATCTTCGTTTAAGTTTAACGCTCTTGCCATACTGCGTGCAATTTGCGCTACGTCGAAGGTGTGCGTTAAGCGGGTAACGTAATGATCACCTTCGGGCGAAAAGAATACTTGCGTTTTATTTTTAAGCCTTCTAAACGCCTTACAATATATAATTCTATCCCTATCGCGTTGGAATTCCGTACGCATTGCACAGGGTTCTTCTTCTCTTGCTCTTCCCTTGGTGTTTTGCGATTGGGTTGCGTATGGGGATAAAAACGCTTTTTCTATAGCGTACGTTTTATTTTTTAAACTTTCAAAATTATTCATTTCGTTAAGGTTATACGATTAATTTTTATAAAATCCTTTATTTTTTATAAATTTTTTAATATTTTCTATTTTATTTTGCAAAACCGCCGCCAACCGACAAAATTTCACCCGTAACGTAATCGGCTTCCGCCAAATATAAACAAGCTTTGGCAACGTCTTCGCCAGAGCCAAGCCTATTTAAAGGTATGCGCTGTTTAAGGTCGAATTTTTCTTCTTCGGTAAATTGCGAGTTCATTTCCGTATCTATAACGCCAGGGCAAATGCAATTTACCCTTACGTTAGATGGAGCAAGCTCCTTGGCAAGCGCTTTAGTAAAGGCTATAATTGCGCCCTTAGACGCTGAATAGGCAACTTCGCAACTTGCGCCTACTTCACCCCAAATAGAACCTATATTTATAATAGAACCGCCGCCGCAATAAATCATATTGTCGGCAACTTCGCGCGAGCATAAAAACGCCCCCGTTGCGTTTACTCCTATAATTTTGTTCCAATCTTCTAAGGTGGTGTTTTGAATAACGTCGATAAAGGATATCCCCGCGTTATTTACTAAAACGTCTATTTTGTCGTAAAGTTGAAAAACTTCTTTAAACATTTCTTTAACTTGCGTTTCGTTGGAAACGTCGGCACGCAAAAGAACGGGGCAATAGCCTAAAAGGTTAAACTCCGATTGTGTTTCTATTGCCGTTTTTTTATCGTTTGAATAATTGATTACTACTTCGTAACCCTGTTGTAAAAAGGCGAGGGCTATAGCTTTGCCTATACCCTTAGTGCCACCCGTTATAAGTGCGGTTTTCATTAATTATCCTTTATAATTTCAAGTATTTTTTCTGCTACTGCTTGAGGTGATAGTCCGTCCGTATCAATAACTACGTCCGCTACGCTTTCGTAAATTGCGGCACGAGCTAACATTAACTTTTCTATCTTTTCTTCGGCGTCGCCAACGAGCAAAGGGCGCTCGTTATTTTGACTAACCCTTTTAACGAGCGTTTCTTTTTGCGCCTTTAAGTATATTATTTTGCCGTTTTTCTTTAAATATTTAACGTTTTGGGGGCGAATTACGCAACCGCCGCCCGTAGCAATTATTAAATTTTCGGAATTTGCCAAATCTTTGCACGTTTGCGTTTCTAAATCGCGAAAATACTCTTCGCCATAGTTTTGAAAAATATCGGTAATTCTTCCGTACTTTTGAACTATAATAGCGTCGGTATCAACGGCTTTTTTTCCGCTGATAGCTTGAAGAGCCAACGACGTTACGGTTTTTCCCGCACCGGGCATTCCGCATAAAACTATATTCATAATTTAAAGCTCTCCGCGGCTAAAATATAGCTTACCTTGCCAAACCCGCAAATTACGCCCTTGCATACTTCGGATATTACCGACTTGTTTCTAAATTCTTCGCGTGCGTGAACGTTGGACATGTGCACTTCCACTACGGGAACGCTAACCGACGCTATTGCGTCGCGGATTGCATAACTATAATGAGTGAAAGCCCCAGCGTTTAAAATAACGGCGTCGTAGCCTTGCTTTTGCGAATTTTGAATTGCAGCGCAAATTTCGCCTTCAAGGTTGCTTTGATAAAAATCGCAAACGTCGTTTTTAAAATACGCTTTAATTTCTGCGTTGATTTGTTCTAACGTTTGAGTTCCGTACACGTCTTTTTCACGCAAGCCAGTCATGTTGAGATTTACACCGTTTAAAAATAAAAATTTCATAATAAGCTTTCCTTTTAAGTTAATTGGTTTAAATATTCTTCAAAAAGCGTTTTCGCTTGATCGTCGTTTGCCGCTATTCCCAAATAAATACATTCTGCATAATACGCTTGGTAAAACAGCATTGCCCTTCCGTTTACAATCTCTTTTCCGTTATCTTCGGCAATTTGTAAAAATTTACTCTTTTCGGGGACGTAAATTAAATCGACAGCCACGTTACAAAGACTTATAACGTCTTCACCGACGGGCGATATACCTTCCGTTTTGTGCATACCAACGCCCGTTGCGTTTATTATAATATCGTAGCTTTTTACAGTTATTTCTTTTAGGGGAATTACTCCGTTAGTTTCTTCAACTAAACTTTTAACGCTTTGCTCGTTTTTATCGTAAACGTAAACGGTTGCGCCACCTTCTATAAGCTTTTTAGCCACGCTTCTTCCTGCGCCGCCCGCACCTAAAAGTAATACGCTTTTGTTAAAGTATTCTACCCCCGCGTTTTTAAGCATTAGCATAAAGCCTAAACCGTCGGTGTTGTAACCGCATAAAGAGGAGCTTAATACCGTGTTTACCGCTCCAAAAGTTTGAGCGTCGCCCACCACGTTTTTAAGGTGGGGAATTACCGAAAGTTTAAAGGGAATAGTAACGTTAAAGCCGTCGTACTCGGTAATTACTTCCCTTATTTTATCTTCAAAATTTTCTTCTAAAATAGAAACTTTATCGTAGCTTATTTTAGCGTCTAAACGCTTGGCGATAAAAGAGTGCATTTCGGGGCTAGAAGATTTTGAAACGTCTTTGCCTATTACAGCAAGTTTTAACGTTCTGTCTTTGTTTTCTAAATTATTTTTGCAATCTTTAATTAGCGTTATATAATCGTTTACGGCAAGTTTAACTTCTTTATACTCGCCTTCCGATTTTGCAACTATAACCGAAATGTTATTTGCCGTTTGGTTCTTTTTATCGTGTACGGCAAATTTTGCAGCCCTATCTATATCGTTATACGCGGGAATATTAGGCACTACTTTTTTAATTAATTTTTGTAATAATTCTTTATATTCGTGCGCTATTATGCCTAAACGAGCGGCGATATACAACTCGTAATACATACCTATAAGCACGAACTCTCCGTGGGATTTTTTCTTATAGAAAAGCTCGAAGGCGTGTCCCGTGGTATGCCCCATATTAAGGCATTTTCTAAGCCCCGATTCCCTTTCGTCTTTATCAACGACGTCGGCTTTAAACTTAACGCAAAAATAGGTTATTTCTTCAAGGAAACTTAAATTAAAAAGTTTGTTTTCGTTTAATAAAAGCTTGTTAAAAATATCCTTATCCAACGCGGCGTATTTTATTATTTCACCCAAACCGCACTTAATTTCGCGCTTGGGTAAAGTTTTTAAAAATACGGGGTCTATAATAACGTATTTGGGTTGATAAAACGCACCTATAACGTTTTTTACGCCCTTAAAATCCACCGCCGTTTTTCCGCCGACGGAACTATCCACTTGTGATAGAAGCGTGGTGGGAATTTGGATTAAATTAACGCCGCGCATATAAAGCGCCGCTGCAAGACCAGCAATATCTCCTACCACTCCGCCACCGAACGCTATTACCGTTGAGGATCGGGTTATATTGCTTTGTATCATTTTTTCCAAAATAGCAAAAAGCGTTTTTTGATTTTTGCTTTTTTCCCCTGCGGGTATAACGAACTTGGGCGCGCCGTTAAAAGTTTTTTCTGTTAACTCGCCGTAAATTTCGTTTACGTTAGAATCGGTTATTATAAATAAATTTTTGCCTTGCGTAAGCTTTTGTGCGTAACGCTTAAACGTATTTTCGCCGCAATATATTGTGCTTTTTCCGCCTGCAGTTTTTATTACTTCCATATTTTTACCTATTTTAAAGCGACGTAACGCTGAATAACTTCCGCTATATTATCTCCGCCTAAACGTTCGGAAACGACTTCGGCAAGGGCAATTGCCGTAACGCTTTCCAAAATAATTTCCGCAGCGCATATAGCTAAAACGTCGCTTCTTTCGCTTGCCGCCGAGCACGGTTGTTTGGTTATATAATCCACCGTATTTAATCCCTTCATCAACGTGGGGATGGGTTTCATTGCAGCGCGGAGAACTATTTCTTCACCGTTAGACATTCCACCTTCTATACCGCCTGCATTGTTGGTTTTTCTTAAATATTCGTCGTTTTCATAATAAATTTCATCATGAACTTGACTTCCTCGAAGATAACCAACCCTTTCGCCTAAACCTACTTCTACCGATTTTATAGCTTGCACGGACATTAACGCCGAACATAAGCGGGCGTCTAACTTTTTATCGTATTGCATGCAGCTTCCAAAACCGCGTTTTAATCCTTTTACCCTTATTTCTATTACTCCGCCTGCAGTATCGCCTTCTTTTTTAAGCTCGTCTACAAGCGCCATTGCAGTTGTTTGCTTTTGGCTATCGAGCATGAAAAGAGGTTCTTCTTTTGCCCTTTCAAGCTCGTTAAAAGAATACTCTTTAGTATCTTCTACTCCGCAAACGCACTTTACGTAACCGGAAATTTCAACGCCCAAAACGCGAAGATATTGGCGTGCGATTGTGCCTGCCGCCACCCTTATAGCAGTTTCCCTTGCGCTTGCACGCTCTAAAATATTGCGCGCGTCCGTTTGGTCGTATTTTATCATACCCGTTAAATCGGCGTGCCCGGGGCGAACCTTGGTTAAGGTTTTTAAGCTAATATCCGCACCTTCGGGAGCCATGGTGTTTTGCCAGTTTGCGTAATCGCGATTAATAACGCTAAGAGCAACGGGGCTGCCTAAAGTGAGCGTGTTTCTAACTCCGCTTAAAATTTCCACTTTATCCTTTTCTATTTTTTGCCTGCCACCTCTGCCGTATCCGCTTTGACGGAGTGCTAAATATTTATTAATTTCTTCAATATCGATTTTAAGATTGGAGGGTAAACCTTCGTAAATGGCAAACAAGCCTTTGCCGTGGGATTCGCCTGCAGTAGTAAGTTTCATAATTACTCCTTTATTAAAAAGTAGTTCGTATTGGTAATTTTAAATGTTACGTCTCCGTAGTTTTCCGTTATATAAACCGACGCGTTTAAAGTTAAATCTGCAATAACTTTAGCCGAAGGACAATCTTCGCGTGAATTTTTACCCGCACATATTACGGCGTGGTCGGGTTTTATAAGCGAGTGGAATTGCGTGTTTGCGCCGCGCATATGACCGTGATCGGAAACCTTTAACACGTCGCATTTTTCAAGATTGACGAATTTTTCGCCCATTGGGCAATACCCCGATTGATTAATTAAATAGGAGTTGGCAATCTTTTTTAACACACTTGAAGAAACGTCGCTTAAAAACAAAAAATTTGTATCGTATATATTAATCCACACCACGGCGGAAGTATTGCAAACGTTGGTATCAGTTGGATTTTTACGCATTTCTTCATATTCCGATTCGGAACTTTTATATGAAGTGGGTGAAAGCATTGTAAAAAAGTAATTTTCACCAATTGCACCTGCGCCGTATTCGTTATAAATAATTTCAGCGCCGTGTTCCTTAGCCCTTATTTTAGCCGAATATAACTTTTGACTTTCGATATTTTTAGGTAGATAAGGGCAGAAAAATTTATCTACGCTTTTTAGCTTGAATACGTCTTCAAAGCCGTTTACGTGTTCTTCTTTTATATTAGTGCATATTGCGTAATCTATTTTATCTATTCCGCATTTATTAAGCTCTTTAATTATTTTAAAATCGTTTGAATAAGAGCCGTTGCCGCTATCTATTAAAAGATTTTTACCGTCGGGAAATTGAATTATAGCGCAGTCGCCGTAGCCGACGTTTATAAACCTTACGAAAGCTTCTCCCTCTGCTGCCGCGTGGGATTTTTTAACGAAATAACAAAGTAAGTACTTTAACGGAAAAAACGCGTTAAAAATAAACAACGCTATTAACGCTAACGCAATTAAACACGCAATTATTACTTTCTTTAATTTTCCGTTAGACTTTTTCTTGTTCTCTTCCATGCCCGCTTTTGTTACCAAATATTTATACTTATACAGAATAATTATACAACTTATTAAAGTAAAAGTAAAATAAAATTATTTATTTTAAAGTGTAAAATAAAAACTCCAAGCATTTTTTTGCTCGGAGTTTTGTTTATAATTAAATTTTAAGCTAAATTACAAGCTTTCGTGTATAGTACGCGAAATAACTTCGTCTTGCTGTTGCTTACTAAGCTTATTAAAGTTTACTGCGTAACCGGAAACTCTTATGGTGAGTTGAGGGTACTTTTCAGGATGAGCTTGAGCGTCTAAAAGCGTTTCGCGACTGAATACGTTTACGTTTAAGTGGAAGCCGCCATTTTTAACGTAGCCGTCCATTAAGTTAATTAAGTTTTGAGCTTGTTGATCTTTAGTTTTGCCAAGTGATTTGGGCGTTACTGAGAAGGTGTTGGAAATACCGTCTTTTGCATGTTCGTAGGGAAGCTTTGCAACCGATTCCAACGATGCTAACGCACCGTTAGTATCTCTTCCGTGCATGGGGTTAGCACCGGGAGCTAAAGGTTCGCCCGCTCTTCTTCCGTCGGGAGTATTGCCCGTATTTTTACCATATACTACGTTAGAGGTAATGGTTAAAATGGATAACGTAGGAACGCTTTCACGGTAGGTATAGTGCGATTTAATTTTGCTCATAAAGGTTTTAACGAGCCAAACTGCAATATCGTCTACTCTATCGTCGTTGTTGCCGTATTTGGGGAAGTCACCTTCGATTTTAAAATCCACAACGATACCATCGGAATTTCTTATGGGATATACCTTAGCGTACTTAATTGCAGAAAGCGAGTCAACCGCGCAGGAAAGTCCTGCAATACCCGTTGCGAAGAAACGGCGAACGTTTGAATCGTGTAAAGCCATTTCTAACGCTTCGTAAGAGTATTTATCGTGCATATAGTGGATAAGGTTTAATACGTTTACGTATAATTTTGCAAGCCACGTCATCATATTGTCGTACTTGGCAATAACGTCTTCATAATCTAAAGGACCGTCGCCTAAAACGGGCATATATGCGGGGGAAACTTGGAAAGGCTTGCCCGTATTTTTATCGAGCATCATTTCATCCCTACCGCCATTGATTGCGTAGAGCAAGCATTTTGCAAGGTTTGCTCTTGCGCCGAAAAGCTGCATATCTTTTCCTACGCGCATACTGCTTACGCAGCAAGCTATAGCGTAATCGTCGCCCATTTCGGGACGCATTAAATCGTCGCTTTCATATTGAACCGCAGAGGTTTTAATAGAAGTTTCGGCACAGAATTTTTTAAATCCTTCGGGCAACTTTTCCGACCATAAAACGGTTAAGTTGGGTTCGGGTGCAGGTCCTAAATTTTCTAAGGTGTGCAAAATTCTAAAAGCCGTTTTGGTAACGAGCGTTCTACCGTCCGTTCCCATACCGCCGATTGCTTCGGTTACCCAAGTGGGATCGCCCGAAAAAAGA
>JAGAMH010000044.1 GCA_017624815.1 Clostridia bacterium | reverse complement strand
TCCATACTTTTTGTGCACGCTTCGCCGTCCAAATACATATTGCCTATTAAGTATTGCGCTTTAAGATTGCCGTTATCGGCAGCGAGTTTAAAGTAATCGAACGCCGTATAAACATCTTTAGTAAAGCCGTTTTCGCCCTTATAATAAGCTATACCCATTGCGTGCTGAGCTTTATTATATCCTGCGTCGGAAGATTCTTTAATAAGGCGCATTGCCCTATCTACGTCGCGGGGAACGCCGTCGCCTTTCAATAAACATATCGCATAGTTATACTTGCCAATTTCAAATCCATTAAAAGCAGCTTTATCAAACCACTTTGCCGCACTTGCCGCGTTTTTATTAATACAAATACCGTCGTACAAGATAATGCCGTATGCGTTATATGCGGGGACGAAATGTTGATCAACCAATTTTTCGATAATTGATAACGACTTGTATTTGCCTTGAATATCGCCGAAATTGTAAAGCATAACTGCGTATGCGTACATATCGATATTGGAATCCTCCCTTACCAATCTGGGAAGTGTTTTTAAAAACATTTCCCCTTTTTTGCGTTCGAATAGCGGGCTATAATTCCCCCGACGGTAATTATCTAAATAATCTTTTGCGCTAAAAACCGAGTTACTTCTGTAATCGTACATAATTTCCTCCTTATCTACGTAATTAAACTATATTATCAATAAACTCTTCAGGATTGAAAAGTTCTAAATCTTCCATCTTTTCACCAACGCCTGCAAACACGACGGGTATTCCAAGTTCGCCGCAAAGGGAAATTACGAAACCGCCTTTTGCCGAGCCGTCTAACTTAGTTAAAACTATGCCGTCGAGCTCTACCGCTTCGTCGAAAACTTGTGCTTGATTTACGGCGTTGTGCCCCGTAGTTGCGTCTAATACGAGCAATTTATAGAAATTGCACGCGGGATATTCGCGATTTACCACGCGCGACATCTTTTTAAGTTCTTCCATAAGATTAGCTTTAACGTGTAATCTGCCCGCAGTATCTATAATTACTACGTCCGTCTTTTTCGCCTTGGCGGAAGATATTGCGTCGAATACTACGGCAGAAGGGTCGCTTCCTTCCTCGTGCTTAACTATTCTAACGTTGGCGCGTTCCGCCCAAACGGTAAGCTGGTCAGCTGCAGCCGCGCGGAAAGTATCTGCCGCAGCAACGGTTACGCTTTTCTTTTTACGCAAAAAATAGTTTGCAAGCTTGCCCACGGTAGTAGTTTTGCCAACGCCGTTAACGCCGACGAGCATAATGACCGCGGGATATTCGATTTCGGGAACTACCGCTTCGGTAAGCTTTTCTTCTAAAACGTCTTTTAATAAATCTACGATATATTCTTTATCTTTAATTTTTTCGTTCTTAGCTTCTGCGCGGATTTCATCCACCACGTCAACGGCGGTACTAACCGAAATATCCGCTTCTATTAAAATTTCTTCCAACTCGTCGTAAAATTCGTCGCCTATTTTATTTTTAGCAAACAGGTTGGAAAGAGCCTTACCCAAACCATCTCTAGTTTTTTTAAGGGCGTTGGCTATTTTTGAAAATATACCCATAATATTCCTTTTTAAGCGGCGAAAAACCGCCGCTTAAACATTAAATTACTAAATTGATGCGGTAATATGCCGCAATTATTACCCAATAACCGTATCGCCGCCAAGCTTTTCTTGAACTTCGGAAAGCTTAACCGATACTATTTTAGAAACGCCCTTTTCTTCCATAGTAACACCGAATAAAACGTCTGCCGCTTCCATGGTGGGCTTACGGTGGGTTATAACTATAAACTGAGTTTCAGTTGCAAACTTCTTTAAGAATTTTGCGTATCTGCCTACGTTCGCTTCGTCGAGCGCTGCTTCAATTTCGTCGAGTACGCAGAAAGGCATGGGGCGCATTTGTATAATTGCAAACAAAATTGCAATTGCGGTAAGAGCCTGTTCACCACCCGAAAGTAGCGATATTTTTGAAAGCTTTTTGCCCGGGGGACAAGCAACGATTTCTACGCCCGCATTCAAGGGGTCGTTTGTATTCGTGTAGTCGAGCTGAAGTTCTGCTCTGCCGCCGCCGAAAAGTTCTTTAAAGGTGCGTTTAAAGTTTTCGTTAATTACGTTAAAGCCTTCGTCGAATATTTTAAGCATTTCGTTGCGGATATCTTCTAACGCCGTAGTTAAGTCGTTTATGCCCTTTTCAAGGTCTTCCTTTTCGGCAACCATTTTTTCGTAACGGGCGCTAATTTCTTCGTAGTCCGCAACGGCGTTATGGTTCACAGGACCGAGCATAGTAAGTTGGCGTTTGCAGTTTGCAATGCTTTGCGCCGCTTGCGAAATATCGTAATCTTCTTCCTTATACTGCAAGCAACCTTCGTAAGTTTCGCCGTATTCTTCGCTTATTCTAAGTTGCATATTTTCAAGGTCGGAATCGATTTTAGCAAGGGACATTTCCGCTTGGTGAACTTTTACTTTTAAATTTTCGTTTTCTTCGTAAGCTTGTAAACGTTCGTTATCAATCTCTTTTATTCTTTCGTTTAAAATAGTTTTAGAAGATGAAACCTTTTCGCTCTGTCTTCTTAAATCGTCAACGATAGCCTGCTCTTGAGCGGTTAACGCCGAGTGTTCGGCTTGAGTGTTAAGCTCTTGCAATTCACGCTCTATTTGAGGGATAAGTTCGCGCGTTTTGCCTATTTTAATTAAAAGCTCTTCCTTTTCGGCGCTAAGTCTGTCATGGTTTTGCGTGTTAGCTTTAACAGCACTTTCAAGGGAAGCTATTTCTATCTTTGCACGGCCTAACTTTTCAAGTTTTTCGTTGCACTCTTTTTTAATTTTTTCGTATTTGGCGTTCATATCTTCAATGGCTACGTTGGCTTCGTCGCTCATTGCGTTTAAGCTACTTGCGCCCTTACTCGTTGAAGTATATTCGCTATCCAATTCCAAAAGTCTGTCTTCGAGTGCCTTATACGACTGCATATACGCAGAGTATTCACTTTCGGACGAGGTAATCTGTTTAAGTAAGCTTGACTGTCTTTCTTCTATTGCCGCAAGCTCCATTTTCGAGCTTTGCAATTTATTTCTTAAATCTTCGTAAGCTTGGTCGGTTTTATCCTTTTCTTGCAAGCATAAATCGCGTTTTTCTTCGGCGCGCTTTAACTGCTCACTCTTGCTTGCAATTAAGTCTTCCGCGTCTTTAATTCTACGTTCTACCGCTAAAAGGTTGCCCGCCTGAGCCTTGCGCGAACCGCCCGTCATTGAACCCGAAGAAGCGATTACGTCGCCGTCTAAGGTTACAATTTTAAACGCACGGGGGTATCTTGCAGCAATTTTTGTTGCGTTTTCAATATTATCGCAAACGAGGGTATTACCTAAAAGGTGATGTATAATGTTTTCAAACTTTTTATTGTACTTAACCAAATCTACGGCAAAACCTAAAGCGCCTTTATCTTTTACCGCCACTTTAATTTGGTCGTTTTCGTAACGGGGACGCAACGCTTCTATAGGAAGGAAAGTTACCTGTCCCATACGCATATTTCTAAGGTAGTTAATTAAAAATTTAGCGTCTTCACGGGTGTTGGTAATAACGTTTTGCATAGAGCCGCCAAAAGCCGTTTCTATAGCTACTTCGTAATCTTTAGAAGTAGAAACGACGTCGGCAATTACTCCGAGCATTTTAGAAGACAACTCGTCGTCCGTTTTAGCCGCCGTTAAAAGGTTTTTAACTGCATAAGTGTAACCTTCGAATCTATCGCGAAGGGCGCGCGCGTTTGCCAAGCTATCTGTTAAAGTTGCAATTTGTGATTGAATATCGTAAACGTTTTTAACCAAGAACTGGAAGTTTTCGGCGGTTTTTCTAACGCTTTCGGCAGCTTCTTCTAAAATTGCGCTTTCGTCGCCTAAAAATTCGTTTAAAACGTTTTGGCGGGATAGAGAAGCGTCGTATTCAACGCGGCGTTCTTCCCACGTTTCTTTTATCTTCTTCATTGAGGCTTCCATTTCACCAAGACGTTCTTTTATTAAATCTTTTTGAGCTGAAAGCGAACCCATATTTTCTTTTATATCGGACAAATCTTTAAAGGTATCCATAACCTTTTTTCTGTGTTCGCCCGTCATATATTCGTACTCTGCTATTTGCTTGTTCAACGCATCAATTTCGCTTTGGAGCGTGTCGCAAGCGCCTTTTATAGCGTTCATACGTTCGTTATTTTTATTGGTATAATCGTCGTTACGGCGCATTTCGCGTTCGATAACTTCTATGCGCTTAGCCGAATAGGAAATATCTTCCCTTGCGTTTAAAAGCTTTGCCTTAACCGAGTTTGCCTTTTCTTTTAAAACCTTAGCTTCGCCGCTCTTATGCTCTATACCAACGGTATTAATTAAAAGGTGTTCGTTAATATCTTTTAATACTTCGTCGGCCTTGCCAAGCTCGTCGCGCTTTTCGTTATATTCTTGCAATAAATCGCTTAATTTTTTATTAAGCCTATCAATTTCGGCGTTGATTTTTTCTATTTTTCCGTTGTATTTTTTTCTTTCGTCGGCAGCTGAATCGTGCTTGATTATGTACTGGTTCATTTCGTGGCGGCGCAATTCCGAATACAATTCCTGATATTTACGCGCGTTTTCCGCCGCTTTTGAAAGGGGTGCAAGTTGGCGTTCAACTTCTTGCATTCTTTGCACGAAAACGTAAAGGTTGTCTTTAGAATAAGAAAGCTTACGTTCAGCGTCTGCCTTTCTATCTTTAAACACTACTATACCCGTAGCTTCTTCAAAAATTGAACGGCGTTCTTCGGGACGGCTATTCATAATCTGCGCAATTCTACCCTGACCGATAATAGAATAACCTTCCTTTGCTGCACCCGCACCGTGCAAAAGCCCCGTTAACACCTTCATACGGGAGGGTTGACGGTTTAATAAATATTCGCTGTCGCCGTCGCGATAAAGACGTCTAGTCATTTCAACTTCGTCGCAGTCGATATCGAAAATGCGGTTGCTGTTATCGAAAGTAAGCGTTACTTCGCAAAAGGACATTTGCTTACGCTTTTCCGTGCCGCCGAAAATAACGTCGGTCATTTGCGTACCACGCATGGTTTTTGCCGACTGTTCGCCGAGAACCCAACGAATAGAGTCGGCAACGTTAGATTTGCCGCATCCGTTAGGACCTACTATACACGTAACGCCTTCGGTTAAAGGGACGGTAGTTTTATCGGCAAAAGATTTAAAGCCGACGAGTTGTATTTGTTTAAATGAAACCATATTTCACCGTTTGATGCGTAAATATGCTTAAATTACCGCACTTTTACGCAAGAAATTATTTTGTAGTTGCCTTATGCAACCAAAGTTAATTTTTGTTTAAAAAGAACTTTAACGCCTTTTTTGCGGCGCTTTGTTCCGCTTCTTTTATGTTGCCCGCCTCAGCCGAAAAACTTTTGTTTAAAACACTTACTTCGGCGCAAAAGTAGGGGGCTTGAGGCGTTCCTATATTTTTATGCGAATATTTAGGAAGCTCCATTCCCTTTGCTTGCAGAGCTTCTTGCAGTTCACCTTTATAATTTTTTAACGCCTTTCTTTTAGAGAAGTCGGCAGTTTGCAAAATAAATTTTTTCGCCGCCGAAAATCCGCCGTCTAAATAAATTGCCGCTGCAACTGCCTCGTAAACGGACGAAGTCGCCTTATAATTTTTCACGTCGCCCTTGCCGCGGATTAAAAAGTCGGTTAAACCCAACTTTTCCGAAACGGTTTGCAACGCTTCGCCCGAAACTATACCCTGTCTTCGTTCGGTCATATCCCCTTCCGAACCGCCTTCTTGATACAGTTTTTCCGATACGACCATTTGAATTACGGCGTCGCCGAAAAACTCTAAGCGCTCGTTGTTGTCTTCCGACGCGGAAGAAAGCGTTAACGCCCTTAAAAGCAATTTTTTATTTTTAAAAACGTAACCTATTCGCTTTTCAACCGAACTTAAATCGACGGAGAACATTTTATTGATTATCCTTGGGGATTAAATTATCGATATCTGTTTTGGAAAGCGCTTCTTCCACTTTATTGACAAGGTTAGCCCTGCATATGGAAGACGCGTCGTTTATAGCCGCACAAATGGACGCTGCTTTAGAAGAGCCGTGGCTTTTTACTACGGGCTTTTTAAGACCAAGTAAAATTGCGCCGCCCATTTTTTCAAAGTCGAGTTCCTTTCTCATACGCTTAATTGCGCCGAGCAAGAAAAGACTGCCTATCTTTGAAAGGATAGAAGAGGTAAATTGCTTTTTCATTACGTTGAGCATCATCTTAGCCGTGCCTTCTATCGATTTTACGGCGATATTGCCCGAGAAACCGTCGGCAATTACTACGTCTACGTCGCCGATTAAAGTGTCGCGTCCTTCTACGTTGCCGATAAAGTTAATGCAATCCATTTGCGATAAGTATTTATAAGTTTCTTGATGTAAGGGATCGCCTTTATGTTCTTCCGTTCCGTTGTTCAAAAGCCCAACTTTGGGATTTTTTACGCCCAAAGTAATTTCAGCGTAAGCCGACGCCAAAACGGCAAATTGGCATAACATTACGGGTTTGCATTCAGCGTTTGCGCCACAGTCGCAAAGCAACGTTTTAGTTCCGCGCGTGTTGGGAATCATACAGCAAAGCGCAGGGCGTTTTACTCCGCGGAGTCTACCTAAAATTAACTGTCCGCCAACTATTGCCGCACCCGTAGAACCCGCCGTAACGAAGGCGTCTATTTCATCTTGCTTTTTAAGCATCCAATACGCCTTAACCATAGAAGATTCCTTCTTTTTAACGGCTTCGGTAGGGATGTCGTTCATATCGATTACGTCGGGGCAATCTACTATTTCAACGCGGGATATATCGTATTTATACTTTGCAAGTTCGGCTTCTACCGCATCTTTTCTGCCCGTAAAAATAATATATAATTCTTTGTCGTTATTCAACGCGGAAACCGCGCCTTCTACTACCGCTGCGGGAGCGTTATCGCCGCCCATTGCGTCCACTAAAATTTTTAACATATTAGCACCTTTTTAATTTTATTTTAATATTCGCAGTTGCCTACCGTTCTGGGGAAGGGAAGAACGTCGCGGATGTTGGCAACGCCCGTAAGGTACATAATAATACGTTCAAAGCCCAAGCCGAAACCGGAGTGAACGCAACCGCCGTATTTTCTTATATCGGTGTAGAATTTATAATCTTCTTCGTTTAAATTGCATTCCTTCATTCTGTTAAGCAATACGTCTAAGCGTTCTTCACGTTGGCTACCGCCGATAAGTTCGCCTATGCCGGGAACGAGTAAGTCCGCTGCGGCAACCGTTTTATTATCGTCGTTTAAGCGCATATAGAAGGCTTTAATTTCCTTGGGATAATCGGTTAAGAACACGGGCTTTTTATAAACTTGTTCGGTTATATAGCGTTCGTGTTCGCTCTGCAAATCGCAGCCCCAGTATACGGGGAATTCAAAGGAAACGCCCTTCTTTTTAGCGTCTTCTAAAATTTCTATCGCCTTGGTATAAGTTAAGCGGATAAAGTCGCTTTCCTTTACCAAATTAAGTCTTTCCAAAAGCCCTTTATCTACGAAGTTATTTAAGAATTCAAGTTCGGGCTTGCAGGTATTCATAACGTGGTTAATGATATATTTTACCATTGCTTCGGCAACGTCCATATCGCCGGCTAAATCGCAGAACGCCATTTCGGGTTCTATCATCCAGAATTCGGCAGCGTGTCTTGCCGTGTTGGATTTTTCCGCACGGAAGGTAGGTCCGAACGTGTATACGTTAGAAAAAGCCATTGCGTAAGTTTCAACGTTTAACTGTCCCGATACGGTAAGGCTTGCCTTTTTACCGAAAAAGTCGTTTTTATAATCGGGCTTTTCGCCTACGTCTAAAGTGGTTACCTGGAACATTGCACCTGCGCCTTCGCAGTCAGAACCGGTAATAATAGGGGTGTGAACGTAAACGAATCCGTTAGAATTGAAGAAGGTGTGAATAGCGTAAGCCGCTTCACTTCTTATTCTAAATACCGCCGAGAAAAGGTTGGTACGGGGACGAAGGTGTGCAATCTCACGCAAGAATTCTACCGAGTGGCGCTTTTTCTGTAAAGGATAATCGGGGGTGGATTCGCCCAACACCGTTACCTTTTCGGCGTGAATTTCAAAAGGTTGACGCATTTCGGGCGTTAATAATACTTCGCCTTCTACCATAATGCTTGCACCCACGTTTTGATGAGCTATTTCGTCGTAATTTTCCACCTTATCACGGGAAAATACTACTTGGCAGTTTTTAAAATAGCTGCCGTCGTTAACTTCGATAAATCCAAAAGATTTAGAATCTCTTAAAGTTTTTACCCAACCGCAAATGGTAATTTTTTTTGCGGAATAGTTTTGCATATCGCTATAAAGATTTTTAACGTACGTTCTTTGCATAATTTTTTTGCCCTTTAAAAAATATTTACTAAACCTTATTATAACATACCCGCCGAAAAAAAACAAATAATTAAAGTAATTTTATTGCTTTAATTGGCTTTAAAAAGGGCAATTATAACGCAAATTTATTAAAATTTGGTGCAACGCCCCTTACCCCACGTACCGCTGCATACTTATCCTTGCGGATAAGAGTAGTTTTTGAAACGCCGTTTTTGGTTACCGTTAAATACCCCTCGCTTTCTATTCCGCACTTTTCTTCAACGATAAAATCACCGCCGTTCCCCCCTTTTTCTTCGGGCGGCGGAGGAGCAATTTCCGCAATTATTTTTGAAGAGAGTTTATAAGTTGCGCCGTCGCTTTTGCCGTAAATTTTAACGGTAAGCGTTCCGTTATGTGCACTTGCGCGTATGAACACCGGTTGATTTTTGCAGTTTTTGAATTTTAAATCAAAATAATTGCCGCTTACCATAGCGTCGCGAGAGGGCGCAACGTACCCCACTTTTAAAGAATGCGGATGGAATTCCGTTACCGCAAGCCCCGACAATAACGCCGCGTTATATAGCGTGGTGCTAACTTGGCAAACGCCGCCGCCAAGTCCGTCGATAAATCGTCCGCCTTCTATTATCTTTGCCTGCAAATATCCGTTTTTAACCGTTCGTTCTCCCACCGTGCCGTTAAAAGAAAAAAGGGATTGCGGACGCAAGATAGTTCCGTTAATTTTTTCACACGCCAAATTTATATTGTGCGAGCGGCTTTTATTGCTTTGATCGTATTTTGTGGAAAACTGAGAAAGCAAAACCGTATTTTTTTTAATTTCGTTTAAATTACCGCGAAAAGGTTTTGATAAGATTTGCACTTTTACGTTAGAAAAACCGCCGTTTAAAGAGTTGTTTATATCGGTTATAAGCTTTTGCGCATTTACCGTTTTACCTTCTTTTCCGTCAACGTAAGTAAAGGGTTCTCCGCTGCGGTTAAATATGGCGTAAGGCTCTACTTTTTCAGCGGTTACACCCGCTAATATACTCGAAACAACGTCGTTTATTCCGTTTAAATAATATTTAATTTCACCGTGATATTCACCGCTTTTTTTAACGCCGTTTACCACGTTTTTTAAATTATCTTTAAAGTTAATTTCCGGATAAGAATAAGTGTAAATATTATCACCTGCATATATTTGCAAGCGTTCCCCTTTTAATTTTTCAACTATACTTTCCCTAACCGCTTTTATTGCCGCCGACCTATTAAGTCTACTAACGTTAACGCCGTTTATAAAAGTGTTTTTAGGTAGCCCCGTAAAAAACGCCGCAAAAATAAATATGCTCGCAAACAAAGCGAGCATACCAAAAAATATATTAAGTTTTTTTAAAGTGTGTTTCAAATTAATTTTAACGCCGTCAAAAGTTTTTCGTCGGGGTAAAATTCGGGCGTTCCTATTTTGCGGTTACCTTCTGAAAAATGCGTGTCCGAACCACCAGTAACGAGAAGAGAAAACTTTTCGGCAATCTCCTTATAATATGCCGTTTCACTATCAGTATGCGCTGAATAAACGGCTTCTATGCCGCCAAGACCGCAATCTTTAAGTTCCTTTATAAGGTTAATTTTTCTATCGCTATCAAAGTCTATTCTGCCTGGGTGAGCCAACACGGCAACGCCGCCGCAATCGCAAATTAATTTTACCGCTTCTTTAGGAGAAGGTCGGTTTAAATTAGAATATGCACATCTGCCCAAGTTTAAATAATCAACGTAAAATCTGCCGGGGTTAGAGCCGTAACCTTTTCTGCACGCAGCACGGGCTACGTAGGAAGAATGCAAGGGTGAAAATTTGCATTTTCTTTCCCGTTCAACGTCGTATATGCTTAAATGAACGCCGTGTTTCGACAATTTTTTTAAAATGTCCAAAACGCGTTCTTCCGCACCTTTTAAGCTGTCTTCGTAATACCTTTTAAAAGCGGTGCAGTCAGCGTTTACGTTATAGCCTAAAACGTGAATTTTTGCGTTGTCGTAAGCGGAGATTTCTATTCCGTCTACGGCGATAATACCCGCGTTTAAGCACGCCTCTTTAGCTTCCTTACTGCCGTTCATATTGTCGTGGTCGGTAACGGAAATTAGCTTAACGCCGTTTTGTTTGGCGAGCGCAACCATTTCTGCAGGCGACGAATTGCCATCGGAATAATAGGTGTGTATATGAAGGTCGGTTCGCATCATCTTTTAATCGTACCCCCTTCTATTTTAATTTTGTTTACTTCCCTGCCGTATAAAACTCGTTCAGCGTGGGTACAAGTTAATATAGTTTGCAAGTTTTGCGTTCTTTCTACAAGCTTTTTTCTTCTGGGTAAATCCAATTCAGACATAACGTCGTCTAAAATTAAAATGGGATATTCGCCGCACGTTTCTTTAAATATTTCCACTTCGGCAAGCTTTATTGAAAGGGCAGCCGTTCGCGTTTGCCCTTGCGACGCAAAATGCTTGGCGTCCATATCGTTTATAATAATATCAATATCGTCGCGGTGAGGACCGGAAGCCGTGAATCCTAAGCGAATATCTCGGTCATAGTTGGCCTCCAATTCGGAATATAGCCTTTTTGCAAGCTCGCTTTCGTCCCCTTTATATTTCTTTTCGGGAGCGATTTTAAGGCGTTCGGAATCGGTTAATTGCAAGTGAATACTTTCGGCAAGGGGCGCAAGGCGTTCGATAAAGTCGGCACGCTTTCTTGCAATAGTTGCGGCGTATTTGCAAAGTTGTTCGTCCCAAACGGGCAACGTTTCGTAAACTAAGCTTATATCTTTATTTTTTAAAAGGTTGTTGCGCTGTTCTAATATTTTGTTATAGCGCATAAGCGCCGTGTAATAAGGCTTTGACAGTTGAGAAATGGAAACGTTTAAAAATCTTCTTCTTTCGTCGGGTCCGTCTTGAATAAGTCTAAGCTCGTGCGGGGAGAAAAATACGCTAAAAATATTGCCTAATAGGTCTGCGTTTTTGGTTATTTTGTTGCCGTTTACCCTTACTTCTCTACTCGATTCAAATATTCTTGCGCTTATTTCAACGTCGCCGTATCTACCAGAAGCCGTCGCCGTTATTTCGGCGTATTCCGAGCCTTCGCGAATGAGCTGTTTATCACGGCGGGCACGAGGAGAAACGCCCGTACACAAGTAGAACACCGCTTCGGCGCAGTTGGTTTTACCTTGGGCGTTTTTACCGAAAAGCACGTTTAAACCTTCGGTAAAAGTAAAGTTTTCTTCTTTATAGTTTCTGAAATTTTTTAATTTTAAATTTTTTACGTGCATTTTTGCTTAAAACACTTTATTTTAATTGATTTTTATATTATAATTATTTAGCCGTGAAAGTTTGCGGCGCGCAATAGCTTTAAAAAAAGCTAAAATAATTATAGCAAATTTTTTTAAAAAACACAAAGGAATTAAGGAAGGTTTTTATGACTGATAAGGGAAACTTCGATTTTATATACAATCCAATTAAGGAAAAAATGCGCGACATTATTTCGCACATAAATTTTATCACTTACATAGAACCTCTCGTTCCCGTAGAAGTTGTGGGCAAGTACATAATTTTACAAACTTCTTCAGAAACTTTTGCTAAATATATTACCAACACTTTAGCTGAAAAAATGCGCGACGCTATTATTAAAGCAGACGTTGGGTTAAACGATTTTAAATTGGTGGTTGAAGGAAGCGACGAATTTACCTATAACGAACCCGAAGAAGAAGCAGCTACCTACGATCCACCCACTAACTTAAACCCTAAATTTACGTTTGAAAGCTTCGTGGTAGGCAAGAATAACGAATTCGTTTACGCTGCGGCTAAATCGGTTGCGGAAGATCCTGCCGGCACTTACAACCCCTTGTTTATTTACGGCGGCACGGGCTTGGGCAAAACGCACTTAATTCAGGCTATTGCAAACAAAATAGTAGCCGAACAACCCAACTTAAAGGTTATTTACGTAACGTGCGAACAGTTCTTTAACGAAATTATAGACACCATGTTTACGGGCAAAGGCCCCGATTCCCGAGATAAGAGTAACAAATTAAGACAGCATTATCGCAGCGCAGACGTTCTTATTATCGACGATATTCAATTTATATGTAACAAAAAGGCAGTTCAGGAAGAATTTTTCCACACTTTTAACGAACTAGTTTCTAAAGGCAAGCAGATAATTATAACCTCTGACCAACCGCCTAAGGAGCTCACCCTTTTAGAAGACAGATTAAAAACGAGATTTTCCGGCGGATTGCTCTTTGACATTCTCCCCCCTAACTTTGAAACTAAAATTGCCATTTTAAAGAGAAAGGCGTTTGAAAAGAAGAGCTTAGTTCCCGACGAAGTTTTAACTTTCTTAGCGCAAGACAGCGGCGACGACGTTAGAACGCTTGAAGGAAGACTTACCAAGGTTATATTTGCGGCTAAATTACACGAACAACCCATATCGGTTGCTCTTGCAAGAAGCGCCCTTTCCGAAGCCGTTTCCGAAGGTGCTACCGAAGAAGTTACCCCCGAAAGCGTTATATCGGGCGTAACCTCGTTTTTCCACATAACCAAAAACGACCTTTGCGGAAAAAGCAAGAAAAAGGACGTTGTTATTCCCCGTCAAATATGTTGCTATTTAATGTGCGAACTTTTATCTTTACCCTTAACGGCGATAGGCAAAATTATGGGCGGACGCGACCACACCACCGTTTTATATTCGAGAGATAAAATAGAAGAAATGTGCGGCGTTAACGACAAAATAGCAAAAGACGTTGACGATATTAAAAACCTTATCCTTAAAAAATAAATAAAATTAAAATGCCCGAACTTAATTTTCGGGCAATAATTTTTAGGAAATTATATGCAAAACTTTTCAGAAGGAAAATTTGATATAGTAGTAATCGGTGCAGGGCACGCAGGTTGCGAAGCGGCCCTTGCCGGAGCGCGCACGGGATTAAAAACGGCAATGCTAACTTTAAATTTAGACAGTATTGCCTTTATGGCGTGCAACCCTTCTATAGGCGGAACGGCTAAAGGGCACTTAGTTCGCGAAATTGACGCACTCGGCGGCGAAATGGGCGTAAACGCAGATAAAACGGCGTTACAAATAAGAATGTTAAACGTCGGTAAGGGCGCAGCCGTACAATCGCTTAGATGTCAGTCGGATAAAAACGCCTATCATACCGAAATGAAACGCACGTTAGAACACACCGAAAACCTTACAATAATACAGGGTGAAGCTAGTAAAATTTTGGTAAAAGACGGCGTAGTATGCGGCGTTGAAACGGGTTACGGCGGTATTTTAGAATGTAAGGCGGTTATAGTTGCAACGGGCGTTTATTTGAACGCCCAAACGATTACTGGCGACGTTATATGCAATAGCGGACCTAACGGTTTTGCCCCCGCAACGCTGCTTACTCAGAACCTTATCGACTTAGGCTTTAACGTGCGTCGATTTAAAACGGGAACTCCTGCAAGAATTGACGGCAGAACGGTTGATTTTGAAAAATGCACGGTGCAAAACGGCGACGAAAACTTATACCCGTTCTCCTTTTTAAACGAAAGTGCGCCGCAAAACAAATTACCGTGTTACTTAACTTACACCAACGCGCAAACGCACGGAGTTATTTTAAATAATTTAGACCGCTCCCCTTTATACAACGGCACTATCACTTCAACGGGCCCCAGATATTGCCCTTCTATTGAAACTAAGGTGGTAAGATTTGCCGATAAGGAAAGACACCAAATTTTTATTGAACCGGAAGGTGCAGACACGTTGGAGCTGTACGTTCAAGGTATGTCCACTTCCCTCCCCCACGATATTCAGCAAGATATGTACCACTCTATAGCAGGTCTTGAAGATTGCCGCATAATGCGTTACGCTTACGCTATTGAGTACGACTGTATAGACACGTTAGACGTTTACCCCACGTTGGAATTTAAAAAGATTAAAAACCTTTACACCGCGGGACAAATTAACGGCACTTCCGGCTATGAAGAAGCTGCGGCACAAGGGCTTATTGCGGGCCTTAACGCAAGTTTGAAAATCCGTGGCAAAGCTCCCCTTATTTTACACCGCGACGAAGCTTATATAGGCGTTTTAATAGACGATTTAGTAACTAAAGGCACGGACGAGCCTTACCGTATGATGACCTCTCGTGCCGAACACCGCATAGAATTAAGACAGGACAACGCCGATTTTAGACTTACCGAAAAAGGTTACGAGTGCGGACTGGTTACCGAAGAAAGGTATAAAACTTATTTAAAGCGAAAAAGTGATTTTGAAAACGCAGTAAATGTTTTAAACGAAAAGTTGGACCACTCTAAAACGGACGAGTTTTTAACGGCGAAGGGGTTTGACGTGACCAACAACGCCGTGAGCGGATCTGATTTAATTAAGCGCGGAATATGCCTTGACGAAATAGTAAATTTCTTTGGAATTTTGCAAGATTTTAGCGTTAGCGTAAAGCAAACGGCAGAAATTTTTATTAAATACGAAGGCTATTTAAAAAAGGGCAGAGAGCAAATTGAAAAGGCTAAAAAGTTAGAAAACCGACTGCTTCCCGAAGATATAAACTATGGTGATATCGACGGTTTACGTTTAGAAGCAAGGGAAAAGTTGGAGCAAATTAAACCGGCGTCTTTAGGGCAAGCTTCGAGAATTTCGGGTGTTAACCCTGCGGATATTGCCGTTTTAATGGTATATTTAACTTTAAAATACAATAAATAATTAAGGCGAGCCAACAAAAACTTGGCTCGTTTTTTATTGACGAAAAAATGCGGTAAACTCAAAGAAATTAATTTTCTTTATAATCACCTAATTAACGACCAAATAAGACATTTTTGTTATAACTATATATTATATAATGCGGCTATGCCCGTTAAAATAAATTTAAAAACCGTTATGCTTTATTGCGGCTTTGCATTTATTACCGTTATAATAAATAAAGCCTTAGAAGGTGTTCCTCTTTCGTTAGGGTTATTTTTTTCCCTTTTAATTTGCGGTGGCAACGCATTAGCTTGCACTTTAATTTACCTTTTATCCACGGTTGTAAACTTAAACTTAATATATAGCCTTTGCGGACTGTTTGAAGGGGCGTTTCTACTTACCGTAACGCTTATATATAGGCGTGCGAATAAAAAAATTAAGTGGGAAGCCTTAATATATTTACTAATTGCCCTATCGACTTTTATCACCTTTTCTTCGTGGTCGAGCGACTTAATTTACCCCTACTTTAATAACGCTTACCTTTTGCGCGGATGCGTGGCGGCAGTTATATGTGCGTTTACTTTCTTCTGTTTTAAAGCCGTATATTGCGCCCTATTTAGGTTGTATAGATGCAAGTTAAGAGAAGACGAAATAGTTTGCTTTACTATTCTTTTTACAGTGGCAGGCGTGGGATTTATAAATTTTTTTGGCAGTCTTGCCTTTTGTCTGCTTGCGGCTGCTCTTATTACTTTAACGGTAAAGTTATTTAAATCGCCAACTGCCGTTATATGTGCAATAATCGTGGGTGTGCCGCCTACCGTTTTGTCGCTTAATTTAAACGCCATAACGGGTTATACGCTTATTTGCGTATGCGCATTACTATTCGTTAATACGGGCAAGTTTTCGGCGGGAATAGCCGTTGCTCTCGGCGTTGCTGCATTTTGGTTTTTTAACGGATTTTACGACACAAGCGTAACCAAAATTGTAATTCAATCAATAATATTATGCGGTCTATGCCTAATTTGCTCACTTCCTTCAGATAAAAAACTTTCTGAAATTTACGATAATTTATACGTAAAAAGGGCGTTGCCGCAAACGATAGTAAACGTTATGCGAGAGCAAACGGGCGAACGGCTTTTTAAAATATCGGAAGTTTTTCGCGAAATAGAACGCGCGTTTAGCGAACTTGACGAAGTAATCGACGATAACAAAGTTAAAGCCAAAATGCTTGAAGAACTTAAACGCATACTTTGTAAAAATTGCGAAATTAGTTCTAAATGCAAAAAGAGCGCCGTTTACGTTGGTTTTAATAAACTTATAAACGTTGGGTGCATTAAAGGAAAAGTTAGTTTAATAGATTTACCTTCCGACGTTACTTTAAACTGCAAAACGCCCGCCGAAGTTATAAACGCTTTAAACTTTTTGTTAGCCGAATACAGGCGCGCCACCTTAGATGCCGAAAACGCAAAAGCTGGAAGAAGACTTTTAGCAAACCAAGCAAAAGGCGTAAGCTGCGTTTTAAAAAATTGTGCCGTAGACTTGTGCCGAGCTTTACCGAACTATAAATTGATTGAAAGTAAACTTATATCACGCTTAGCCTCGGAGGGGATTTCATGCTCGGAAATATACGTACAAGGGGAAGAAAATTTATCAATTACTGCCGTGATATGCGGCAACCAATCGGCAAACAAGGCAAAAAAAGTAATTTGTAGCGAACTTAAAAAACGGCTAATTACCGTAAATAAAACTCAGTACGACGGCTTTAAATACGTTTTATACCTTAAAGAGCCGCCAAAACTTGACGCAGCTTTCGGTGTTGCGTACATGATAAAAAGCGGCGAAAAAGTTTCGGGCGATACTCATTCCGTAATAAAAATAAACGAGCACGGTTTTTTGGCGGTTTTATCCGACGGTATGGGTAGCGGAGAATACGCAAACAAAGTTTCTAGCACGGCAATATCCTTAATAGAGGCGTTTTATAGGGCGGAAATGCCCGAAGGTACGGTTTTGGAAACAATAAATAAACTGCTTTCTTTTAACCGCGACGAACGTTTTGCGTGCATTGATATTGCACAGATTAACCTTAACGACGGACGAGCGGAATTTATAAAAATAGGTTCGCCTATAGCCGTAATAATGCGCGCGGGTGAAATTAAAATTTTAGAAAGCTCTTCGCTTCCTTTGGGAATTTTAGATAATTTGCACCCCACCGTTTTAAAGGAAAATTTAAAGGCAGGCGACGTAGTAGTTTTTATGAGTGATGGAATTACTTCCGCCTTCCCCTCCACCACCGAGCTTTACGACTTTTTGCAAACTCTTAAACCGTTAAATCCGCAAACGCTTGCCGACAATATTCTTAAAGGCGCACTTGTTAAAACAGACGGCGTGGCGCAAGACGATATGACGGTTTTATGCGTGCGCATATTTAACGCTTGCGAGAACGACAATATTTAGGGCATATTATGCGGTCAATTTAAAATGCGGCGGCTTGCAAATGCAAGCCGCCGCACGTATAAATTAAGTATTTAGTTTAATTAATATGTTTAACGATTAAATTGTTTTATATACTTTCTCAGCGTTGCCGAATGATAGCGAGAAGGCATTTTTTGCAACCTAAACTGCCAGTTACCTTGAGAAAGTGAAGGCGTGTTCATACGAGCGTCGTTATCCAACAAAAGCAAATCCTGCACGGGAATTATGCTTAAATTTGACTTATTCGCCAACGCGCATATAACCAAAGCCGCCGCGCAATCTTCACGCGAAATGACGGGATAGGAAACGTCCTCGCTCTTTAACGCCGAACGGAGTTGCTTTTTAAACGTTTTAAACTCCTTTTCGCCAAGCGTGTTCAAATAACCTAAAGCCGTATCGTTATCGTGCGTGCCCGTATAAGTTACCGAATTTTCCGCCGTGTTCTGGGGTAAGTAGTCGTTATCGTCGTTACCGTCGAAAGCAAACAGCAAAATTTTCATACCGGGGAAGCCAGTTTTATCTCTTAGCTCAATAACGCCGTCGTCTAAAATACCCAAATCTTCGGCAATTATGTCAACCAACCCAAGTTCCTTTTCAATAGCGTTAAAAAGGTTGAGTTTAGGTCCAATTCTCCACTCGCCGTTCTCAGCCGTAGGTTCACCGTTTTTTATAGCAAAATATCTATCCAAGCCGCGGAAGTGGTCTATTCTTATAACGTCGTAAAGCCTTTTTGCGCTTTTTACGCGGTTAATCCACCAAGCGTAATCTTCCTTTTCCATTTCTTCCCAGTCGTATAAAGGGTTTCCCCAAAGTTGACCAGTTTTGGAAAAATAATCGGGAGGAACGCCCGCAACGCATACGGGATTTAAATCTTCGTCAAGCTCGAAAAGGTGGCTTTTTGCCCAAACGTCGGAAGAATCCGCCGCAACGTAAAGAGGTAAGTCGCCTATGATTTTAACGCCCTTTTCGTTTACGTAAGCTTTAAGTTTTTTCCATTGTTCAAAAAATTCAAACTGCAAAAACTGCCAAAAAAGATATTCTAAACGGTTTTGATTTTTAAATTTTTTAAGGGCGGATTTATCCCTGAATTTATACTCTTTCGGAAAGGAAGTAAACGCCCCCATATACTCCGTTTTTAACGCCATAAATAACGCGTAATCTTCAAATTCGCCGTCTTCAACGAACTTTAAAAAGTCGGGATTTTGCAAATTAAAGCGGGAATATGCCTTACGCAACACGCCATAACGCTTGTTATATAAAGTTGCGTAATCGATATTTTTGTTTTCTTCTTCCTGCTCTTTTAACTCCTCTTTAGTAAGCAATCCTTGACTACAAAGTTCGGTTAAATCTATAAAATAAGGGTTACCCGAATTGCAACAAACTGACTGATAAGGACTATCGCCAAACCCCGTTTGAACGAGAGGCAAAATTTGCCAATACTTAACCTTGCTTTTAACTAAAAAATCGCAAAAGTCGTAAGCTTCTTTACCTAAAGAGCCAATACCGTATTTATTTGGAAGGGACGAGATGTGACAAAGCACTCCCGCCCCTCTTAAATTTAATATTTCTTCCATGTTAAATTTATTAATACATTACTACGTAAGCTTCGCGTTCTGCGCCAACGGAAACGTATTTAATTTTGCATTCGCAAAGTTTTTCTAATAAGTGAATATAATCAAGTGCTTCCTTGGGTAAATCTTCGGGCTTTCTACATTTAGAAATATCGCAGTTCCAACCTTTAACCTTTTCAAATACGGGTTTGCACTCGTCTAAAACGTCGGTGAAGGGGAATTCCTTAATAATTTTACCGTTAAGTTCGTAAGCCGTACAAATTTCAAGTTCTTCGTAAATATCTAATACGTCGAGCTTGGTAAGAGCAATTTCGTCTGCGCCTTGGCAGCGGATTCCGTAACGGGATGCAACTACGTCGAAAGGACCAACTCTTCTAGGTCTACCCGTTGCCGCGCCGTATTCACCGCCCGCTTCTCTTAATTTAACTGCCTTTTCGCCAAAGTATTCGCAAGTGAAAGGGCCTGCGCCTACGCAGCTTGAATAAGCCTTCATAATACCGATAGAATTATCTATCTTTAAGTTGGGCACGCCCGCACCGATAGGAGCGTAAGCAGCTATAGTAGACGAGCTTGAAGTATAGGGCACGATACCAAAGTCGATATCGCGGAGAGCGCCGAGCTGAGCTTCGAACATAATCTTTTTACCCTGCTTGTTAGCTTCGTTTAAATATAAGCCCGTATCGATAATGTAATCTTTAAGTTGCTTGCCGTAAGTTTCAAAGTAGTTGACTATCTCTTCATCCTTTACGGGTTCAAAGCCGTAAGCTTTTATGGTCATATTTTTCCAAGCAACGATATCGGGAATACGCTTATACATAAGTTCAGGGTTTAAAAGTTCGCCCATACGGAAAACCTTTTTTAAATACTTATCAGCGTATACGGGAGCAATACCGCGGCGGGTTGAACCGTAAGGCTTGCCCGTTGCCTTGGTTAAGCGGTCTTCTTCCATAATATCTTGTAAAACGTTGTAAGGCATGGTAATAACCGCTTTATCGCTTATTTTAAGATTTTCGGGCGTGATTTTAATTCCGCCTTCTCTCAATCTTGCTATTTCTTCGCAAAGGTGTTTAATGTCGATAACCATACCGCAACCTAAAACGTTTACCACGTCGTCGCGAAGAATACCCGAAGGAAGAAGGTTTAAAATAAATTTACCCTTTTCGTTAATAACGGTGTGTCCTGCGTTGTTTCCGCCTTGATAACGGCAAACCACGTCGAAATCGCTTGACAAAAGGTCTACCATTCTACCTTTGCCTTCGTCGCCCCAGTTGATACCACAAATACTAGTTAACATAATATATCCCTTTAAAATAAATATTTTTACTGTTATTAAAGTCTTTTAAAAAGCATTAAAGTGAAAAAGAAAAAATATTACCGCATTTTCACCTATACTATTATATAAAATACCGCTTAAATAGTCAATTAATTTTTGCCTGTTATATCGTAGATATAATTTAAAAGTTCGTCTTCGCCTTTTGCTTTACCTTCAAAAACTATAGTTTGCCCCGCAATAAGTTTAGTTTCGCCTTCGGGAACGAATTTATTCCCTTCGCTATCAACGACTTCAACCACAAGCCCGTTTGCGGGCCAAATTATGCTGCGCACGAATTTATCGTCGGCAACTGAATTAGGTTGAATAACCGCCGAAACTTTTATAAGTTTAAGTCCTTCGCTTATTCCTTCCTCTTTTACGAACTCGTCTAAAAGTCTTTCGTAAATGGGTTCAACTTTAAAAAGCTCGCTTACCAAATAGCCCACGGCAACGCCAATTAATGCCGGTAAAACGTTTTGTATTTGACCCGTTAATTCAAACGTCATGATAATTGCGGTTATAGGCGCTTTTACCACCGTTACGAAAAATACCGACATACATATTATAACTAAATAATCGGCGCACACGGGGTCCATGCCCATAAGTTTACAAAGCTCGGAGAGTATTCCACCCAAGCACGCGCCAACGGCGAGCATGGGAATAAACACTCCGCACGGTACGCCGCACCCCATACACGCAACTGCAGATATGAATTTAAAGGCAAAAACGAACAATAGAGTGCCTAATATGCTTGAAGTAATTAAAGATTGAAGGTGAAATTGCCCCGTGCCCGAAGTGGCTAAATCTTGTATAAAAGAGTGTCCTCCGCCCATTGCGTAAGGGGTGATTAAGCCAAATATACCGGCAAGTAAAAAAGGAATTAAAAACTTCCCCACGCCCTTTAAAAACGTTAATTTTTTTAAAGCTTTTTTAGCTAAAAACACGCAATAATAAAACGCAACTCCGCAAATGGCAGTTAACACAGCCGCCAACAAAACGTAAGGCACGTTATCTAAACCCACGTTTGTGAACACGAAATTTTCAAAGGTAAATCCCACGGAATAACCCATTAAATCGCGCAATAAATTTCCAACGAGAAGTCCCGAAGCCACGCTGAGAGCAGAGCATATAAATATTTGAGCGGAAAAGGAGCGAAAGGCTTCTTCTAAAGAAAATATAAGTCCCGTTAAAGGGGCGTTAAACGCAACGGCAAGCCCCGCGCTTGCGCCTGCGGAAATTTGCAACCTTTTTATCATTTGCGAGCGCTTTAACGTTACTCCCACGCCTTCACCTACGCAACCGCCTATTTGTATAGAAGGTCCTTCGCCGCCGGCGGAAAGCCCCAAAAATACGCAAGCGAGCGAAGCGGCAAACGCCGAACAAAGCGTTACGTACCATTTTAACGCAAACAATCCGCGGGCTGCGCCTTCCGTTTGGGGAATTCCGCTACCGCGCACCATTGGAACGAATTTTACAAGCGTTCCTATAACGATAGCCCCTGCGGCAAGCGTTATAAAAAGTAGCGGTATAAAAGCAGGATAAGCACGCAAAAGGGCGTATATTTTTTGCGAAGATTCTTCGCCGAAATGCACTAAAATATTATAAAAAGTTACCACCACGCCAGCCAATAGACCCGTTAGTATGCTTAAAACAATTAAGTTTACACCGTTATTTAAAAAGGACTCTTTATTCTTTTTAATTACGTCTTTAAAACTCATAGGTAAATTTTATCCTCTTTCATTTTATATTATTATACCATTTTTTGCTAGATATGTAAATACCCTTTTTAAAAAATAAAACCCCGAACTGTTTAAGCTCGGGGAAGGATTTATTTTACGCTGTATAAAATATCGTAGTAAGAAATATAAGGCCAATAGTCGGAAGATGTTAATTCTTCGGCGGCGTCGGCACACTTTCTAACGGCTTGCATATCGGGCATAATAACGTGCGCCATTGCTTGAGATGCAGCCAAAACGTTTTCTTTATCAACGCTTGCCAAGTCGCGTTCTAATTTGACTACGTTTTTATAAAGCTCGTCGTTTATAGAAGCAAGCTGCGTTATAACCGCTTTTTCCGTTTCAAAGGGGATATTTTCGCACACGGCGTTTTTAGCCGAAACGTTTGCACAGAGCGAAGCGACGTAATCGGACACGGCGGGAATGATATCTTGCTTTGCCATTCTAAGCATAGTCAACGCTTCTATATTAATAGTTTTAACGTAGTTTTCAAGTTGAATATTAGCGCGGGCAATAGCTTCTTGCTCGGTATATACTCCCTGCTTTACGAAAACTTGAACGTTTTTATCTTCAAAGAAAACGGGAACGGCGTCCGCGGTAGTTTTATTGTTTAAAAGTCCGCGCTTTAACGCTTCGGGCTCCCAGTCAGGGCCGTAGCCGTCGTTGTTATAAATTATGCGGTAATGTGCTTTAAGTTCGCGTTCAATAAGATTATTCGCCGCTTTTTCCAAGTCCTTTTTACCTTCGAGTTCGTCGGCGAAAAGTTCAAACGCTTCAGCTACGATAGTGTTTAAAACTATGTTGGGATCGGCAACGTTCGCCTGCGAACCAAGCATACGGAATTCAAACTTATTGCCCGTAAACGCAAAGGGCGAAGTGCGGTTTCTGTCCGTTGCGTCCTTAGGGAATATGGGTGATTCGGGAACGCCTATAGAGCTCTTTTCCGCCTTTACGGGAACATAGTTACTGCCGCTTACGATACTGTCTACCAACGCGCCGATTTGGTCTCCGAGATATACCGACATAATTGCGGGGGGAGCTTCGTTTGCACCCAAACGGTGGTCGTTTGCCGCCGAGGCGATAGACGCACGCAAAATTCCCTGATAATCGTCTACGGCTTTAATAACCGCAGTTAAAACGAGCTTAAACACCGTGTTCGTTTCGGGTGATTCGCCGGGCGAAAGTAAGTTTACGCCCGTATCGGTAGACATTGACCAGTTGTTATGCTTGCCCGAGCCGTTTATTCCAACGAAGGGTTTTTCGTGCAATAAGCACACCAGCCCGTGCTTTTGCGCCACCTTTTTCATAATTTCCATGGTGAGCATATTGGTATCCACGGCAACGCTCGTCGTGGTATATATGGGCGCCATTTCGTGCTGGGCGGGTGCAACTTCGTTATGTTTGGTTTTAGAAAGTATTCCGTACTTCCAAAGCTCGTTATCCAAATCGCGCATATATTCGCTAACTTTAGTTTTAAGAGCGCCGAAATATAAATCTTCAAGTTCTTGACCGCGGGTAGCAGGTGCACCGAAAAGCGTTCTTCCCGTAAGCTGAATATCCTTTCTTTGATTATACGCTTCTTCGGTTATTAAAAAGTATTCCTGTTCAGGGCCAACGGTGGTGTTTACCTTTTTACACTCTACGCCAAAAAGCTTTAAAATGCGCTTTGCTTGAACGTTTAACGCCGTCATAGAACGCAATAAAGGCGCTTTTTTATCTAACGTTTCGCCCGTATAAGATACGAAAATAGAAGGTATGTATAACGTGCCTTCTTTTACGAACGCCGGCGAAGTTGGATCCCAAGCCGTATATCCGCGTGCCATATATGTTGCACGTGAACCGCCAGAAGGGAAGCTTGACGCGTCGGGTTCGCCTACGATAAGGCTTTTACCCGTAAGGCGCATAATAACGCCGTCGCCGTCGGGTTCGATAAAGCTATCGTGTTTTTCCGCCGTTAAACCCGTTAAAGGTTGGAACCAATGCGCGTAGTGAGTTGCCCCCTTGGATACGGCCCAGTCTTTCATTGCGGCGGCAACTGCGCCCGCAATAGACGTATCTAACCTTTTACCCGATTCAATTGTTGCCCTTAACGCTTTATATACTTCTTTGGGAAGTCTTTCTTTCTGAACGGAATCGTTGAACACGTTTTCGCCGAACGTTTCGTGAAGATGCATAATAGGTTTCTCCTAAAATTAATATAAACATTATATTAAAAATGTATTTATATGTCAAATAAAAAATATATTTTGTTTTAATCGTATTATTCGTCGGTTTCGTCGTTTTGTGAAGATTGTTCAATTTCGTCGAACCTTTCACCTTCAAATTTACCCGGTTTTATCAAATGGCTATTTTTAATATCGTTGTGCATTTCAATTATATCGTCGGTAATAATGCCGCGTTGCAGTTTTGAATAGCCGTGTTTTTTTCTTATTTCGTCAACTACCCTTTCCACCTTTTCACGCTTTTCGTAAGTGCCGTTCGTTTCGTCGAGCGTTATTTGCGATATCCCTTTATCGAACCCCGAAACGGTAACGCCGAGAGCGCGAATTTTAAAAGGCGGAGCAAAATTAGCACAAAATAAATCGTATGCGTGGTTGGCAATTTCCCCACAAAGAACGGTGTGGCGTACCTTTTTTTGTTGGGTAAATCCGTTTAAACTGCTATCCCTTACCCATAAATGCACGGTGTCGGCTTTACCCAAGTCGGCTTCACGCAGTCTTGCGGCAACGCTTTCGGTTAAGACGAATAGCATTTTTTTAACTTGGTTTAGGTTGGTTAAATCTTCGGCAAAGGTTTGCGAATTACCTATTGATTTTAACTCTCTACCTTCGCTCATATGTCTAACCTCTTCAGTATCCAATCCGCGCGCGTAGCTTAAAATGGTGTCGCCAAATTTTCCAAGAGCATTATGAATTTTTAAATCGTTTGCGGCTGCGAGCTTACCTATGGTGTTATAGCCCATAAATTCCAACTTGTTTTGCGTGGCTTTACCCACGAAAAGAAGATCGCTTACGGGCAGCCCGTTTACTATTTTTTTGTAATTTTTATAAGATATTACCGAAGTCCCGTCCGGTTTTTTTAAATCAGAGCCGAGCTTTGCGTAAACCTTGTTAAACGAAACGCCCACCGAAACGGTTAGCCCGAGCTGATTTTTTATAGCGTTGCGAACCGTATCGCCTATAAAACGCAAATATTCGTCGGTGTAATACTCTATTCCGTTTTCTATAATCTTCATCTCACCGTTAAATTTAGGAAAAATTTTAGTGGATTTAGAAACGTCTAACCAACACTCGTCTATGCCGTAACCTTCAATTAAATCGGTAAAAGTAGAGTAAATTTCCCAAGCTTTTCTAGAATATTTCATATATTCGTTAAAGTGAGGCTTTACGACCACTAAGTTTGGACATTTTTTCTTTGCTTGCCATATAGTATCGCCCGTTTTTACTTTATAGCGCTTTGCCTCTTCGCTTTTTGCAAGCACTATCCCCTTGCGCTCTTCAGCATTTCCGCACACGGCAACGGGCACCCCGATAAGTTCGGGATGCAGCTTGCGTTCTACCGACGCGTAAAAGTTATTAAGGTCCGAGTGCAATATTATTCTTTCCATAAAAACGGGAGCGCGGCACGCATAAAAAGCGCACCGCCTAAGTTAATTTATTATTTTATTAGTTAAAGCGGTTAAAACGCTAAAATATTCTTTGAAGGTTTTGCCGCAAACTTCGCAATTTTCAATTTCTATTGACTGCGTAACAGTTCCGCACACGGCAAACGCCATGGCAACTCTATGATCGCCAAAGGTTTTAATTTTCGCCCCGTGAGGCGTTGAGGGGTATATTTTTACGCCGTCTTCATACTCTTCCACCCTAACGCCCATTGCCGTCAAGTTTTCCACTATGGCTGCAATTCTGTTACTTTCCTGCCCCCTTATATGCGCCACACCGCAAATTTCGGTAGGCTTTTCAAGGTAAGGAGCAACTGCGGCAAGCGTTAAGGCTTGATCGGAAAAGGCAGACATATCCACCCTTCCGCCGTTAAAATTTTTAATAAGTTCAATAAACTTATAATCGCCTTGCATACTATAAGCGTTTACGCCTTCAACGCTAATATTCGTATTACATATTTTATTTATTGCGTAAAAGTAACACGCCGCCGAAATATCCGGTTCAATATCGTATTCCACGCCTTTATATTGCCCTTCAACGCAATATATTGCGCCGTCAATTTGCGTATTTACACCAAACGAGCGCATCATTTTAACCGTCATATTAACGTAATCTAAGCCGTGAGAGCCGCTAACTTGTACCTTTACAGGAGCGTTGGCGCAAACGGCGGATATTAAAAGCGCCGAAAGGTATTGACTGCTTTTATCTATATTTACCTGCAAATTAAGGTTGGGATTTTTTGCCCCTTTAATTATAAATGGAAAGGCGTTTTCCCTTTCTAAAAATTTAAAAGTAGCGCCCATATTTTTTAAAGCGTTTATAAGCGGCTCTTGCGGACGCTTTTTCATTTGCTCGGAGCTATCTATTAAAAATTCACCGTCGCAAAAAGCCAAAAAAGCCGTTACAAATCTTGCCGCAGTACCTGCGCTGCCAACGTTTATTTTTGCGCTTTTAACGGGCAATTTACCGCCGCAGCCGTAAACTTTTACCGTAGTGCCGTCCACTTCCGTTTTTATGCCTAAACCGTTTATGCAGTTTAAAAAGTTTTGGCAGTCTTCGGAAAACTGCACGCCCTTTAAAACGGAAACGCCGTGGGCTACGGTTGCTATGAGAAGCGCCCTTGCCGTAATGCTTTTTGAGCCGGGAACACTTATCGTCTGAGTGCCGTTTTTAATTTTTCCGTAAAGGGTTTGAACGGTGTAATTCACTACTTTCTTCTCCTTAGAATATCTCCCGCCGAAAGGTTATACGGGCTTTTTACCGAATAAATTTCTTGTACCAATTTACAGTCTTCCACTAAGTTTCCCTTACCGTCGTAAACTTCGTCTACTGTAAAGCTTTTTGCAAAGTTTTTAGAAGGTGATAAAATTTCCAACACGTCGCCTTTTTTAAAGCGTCCACGCATTTCAACGAGTGCAAATTGCCCGTTTACCCCCTTAATATTGCCTATATAATCGCAATCGCCCTTAGTTTGACTATCGCTATAATTAACGGTATTATCGTTTTTACCAAAGGCGTAAGCGGTGGTATAATCGCGGTGAGCAGCGGTTATTAATTCCTTTTCTATAACGGGCGAATAGCCTTCGTTTAAACAGCGACGATACGCGTTTATAACGGTTGCTAAGTAATATTCGCTCTTCATTCTGCCTTCAATTTTAAAGGAATTTACTCCGGCGTTTATCATATCGGTTAAATGCGCCGACATGTTTAAATCTTTAGAGTTTAAAATATAAGTGCCGCGGTCGTCTTCTTCCATATCAAGCCAACCTGCGTTATCGTCGTCGGTTTTTCTTATTTGATATTTCCATCTACACGACTGAACGCACGCACCCCTATTAGACTCCCTGCCCGAAAGGTAGTTGGAAAGCAAACATCTTCCCGAATAGGATATGCACATAGCGCCGTGAACGAAGGCTTCTAACTCCATTTCCGGTACGAAGTCTTTAATTTCGGCAATTTCCTTTAAAGAAAGCTCCCTTGCTAAAATAGCGCGCTCCGCGCCCTGTTCGTGCCAAAATTTTACGGCGTATTTATTCGTTAAATTCGCCTGAGTGGAAATATGCACGGGCAATTTGGGCGCTGCCTTTTTAGCGGCGTAAAACACCCCGCTATCCGATATAATAACGGCGTCTGCGCCTATTGAATAAAGATATGCAAAATAATCTTCCAAGGCGGCGGTATCGGCGTTTTTAGCAAAGATATTTACCGTTACGTAAACCTTCTTTTTAAGAGAATGGGCGTAGGATATTGCCGATTTAAGCTGTTCCGCGTTAAAATTTTCAGCAAACGCTCTAAGCGAAAATTGCGTTCCTCCAACGTAAGCCGCATCCGCCCCAAAATAAAGGGCGCAATTAAGTTTTGAAACGTTGCCCGCAGGGGCTAAAAGTTCAATATTTTTCATAGCGTATAAATTATTTTTTTACCGATAAAGCAACGCCGTCGCCTATATTTATTATAGACGTAATAAGCTCTGAGTCAGACGTTGCCGCCTCTATATATTCCAAAATGTGTTTAACGAAGTTTTTTCGCTTTTTGGGTACTTCCACTTCCCCGTTCACCCAACCGTATAATAAAACGTCGTCGGCGAACAATACTCCACCCTTATTTAAAAGATGCTTTAAGGTGGGCAAATATTTAACGTACTGCGCCTTTGCACTATCTAAAAATATAAAGTCGTAACCGCCGTCTAAGCTTTCAATAACTTCACCGGCGTCGCCAAAAATTGCATTCGTTCTACTCAAAACGCCAAAACTTTTAAAATTCCTTTTAGCCTCTTCGTAAAAATCGGCGTTCTTTTCTACGGTAGTAAGCCTTGCTTCAGGCAATCGGTTAAGCATTGCTATACCCGAAACGCCTATCGCCGTGCCAAGTTCTAAAATCTTTCTGGGTTTTACGGCAGAAACGGTGCAAAGCAAAAAGTTTAAAGTTTCGTCGTCGGCAACGGGTATTCTCCGTTCAAACGCGCTCTCTCTAAGCTTTTGCATTTTTTCGTCTATTTTTAATTTTACGAACGACTGCGTTCCGCTCTTTTTTTCACCTGCGGACGTGTCGTTGTGTGCGTAATTGAGTTTTTCCAAAGTAAAATCCCTTTATAAGTTTTTTAAACGCTTTTAAAGTTCTACCACTACGGGCACTATCATTGGCGATTGTTTGGTCTTTTTCATAAGATAATTGCGTAGAGATTTTTTTATTGCCCGTTTAAGCTCGTCCACGCTGCCGATAGATAAATCGTAACCGTAAATAGCCCTTTCTATAACTTCCCTTATTTCCTTGTCGTAATCGCGGTGGAAATCGAAAACAAATCCGCGGCTATTAATTGCCGGTCCGCCGATAACTTCTCCGCCCGAAACTACTACCGAAACGATAAATAAGCCTTCTTCGGCAAGTTGAAGTCTGTCGCGCATTACTATACTTGCCTTTTCGTCTTCTATTCCCTCGCCGTCGATAAGGCGTGAACCTGCGGGGATATCTTCTAATCTTTTAAGCGATTTAGAAGTAAGCTCTACGCAGTTGCCTATATCGGCTAAAAAAACGTTGTTTTCGCTCATTCCCAAACTTACTGCAAGCTCGCCGTGCTTTTTCAAGTGGCGGTATTCGCCGTGCACGGGAATAAAAAATTTGGGCTTTAAAAGGGTGTGCATAAGCTTGTGTTCTTCCCTACAAGCGTGCCCCGAAACGTGGATGTTTTGAATACTTTCGTAAACGACTTCCGCACCCTTTCTATAAAGGTTGTTTATAACGCGGTAAACGAGCTTTTCATTGCCGGGAATGGGCGACGCGGATATAATTATAGTATCGTTGCCCCCAACCGTTACTGCAGTACTTTCTCCGTTTGCCATACGGGTTAAAGCGCTCATAGGTTCGCCTTGGCTTCCCGTAGAAACGATAACTATTTGTTCGTCTTTATAATTTTTGATTTTGCTAACGTCTATCAGCACGCCAGAAGGCACTTTAATTTCGCCTATTTTACCCGCCGCCTCCACGACGTTTAACATACTTCTGCCAGAAAGTGCAACCTTTCTATTATGTTTTACGGCTACGTCGATAATTTGCTGTAAACGATGTACGTTAGACGCAAAAGTGGCTACTATTATTCTTCTTTTTGCGTTTTCGGCAAAAAGCCTATCAAGCGTTGCGCCCACGATAGTTTCGCTCATGGTAAAGCCCGCACGCTCTATATTAGTACTTTCTCCCAAATACAGTAACACGCCTTTAGAGCCTATATCCGAAATAGTTTTTAAATCGATAGAATCGCCCGAAACAGGTGTTAAGTCTATTTTAAAGTCGCCGCTATGGAAAATTACACCCTGAGGCGTGGTTATTGCAAGGGCAACCGAGCCTGCTATTGAGTGGGTAACGTTTACGAACTGCACGTTAAAGCAGCCAAAGTTGCGACTTTCTCCGGGGTAAACGGTTATTTGCTGACAATCGTTAACTCTGTGTTCACGCAGTTTATTATCCACCAACGCAAGCGTTAATTTAGTGCCAACTATAGGCGTTTGCACGTCCTTTAATAAATATGGAACGCCGCCGATATGGTCTTCGTGTCCGTGCGTTAAAATAACGGCGCGTACCTTTTTCTTATTTTCTACTAAATAGGATATATCGGGCACTACCAAATCTATTCCGGGCATTGCCTCGTCGGGGAACGTAATGCCTGCGTCGATAACTATAATATCGTCGCCGCACTCTATCGCCGTCATATTTTTGCCAATTTCACCAACGCCGCCCAAAAACATAATTTTAACGGCGTTCTTTTTAGATTTTTGCGCCTTTTCTTTTTTAACTTCCGTTAATTTGGGCTGATCCGTTTTCTTTTGCTTTTTAAATATAGCGTCGTTTTGAACTTTAACCTTTTTGGTGACGGTAACAACCTTTT
>JAGAMH010000043.1 GCA_017624815.1 Clostridia bacterium | reverse complement strand
GGCTGGGAAGGCATTTATACTTTTAGCGGTATGAACGAAGTTGTTATAAGGATAGACGGTAAAGGTAACGCCTTAATTAATGACGTTGAGCACACTTATACCATTGCTTCAGATAATTCTAAGATAGAGCTTTCTAACTATTGGTATATTGCTCCTAGTGGTAGTGGATATGTTTATTCTGACGAATATGACGAATATTCTATGTTGGGAACTAAGGAAGAACTTCCTGCAGAAACTACCGACGGCTGGGAAGGTGTTTATACTTTTGATGGCTTTAACGAAATAGTTATTACAATTGACGGTAAGGGAAATGCAGATATAAGTGGTACTAGCGCAACTTATGAAATTACGACCGACTTTAATGGTGAAACTTGTTTGGAATTGAGTAACTATTGGTATATCTACGATAATGGCACTCAATGTACTTATACCGACGGATATGATTATACTTTCTACGGAACAAAAGCTGAACTTCCTTCAAACGCTACTGACGGTTGGGAAGGAACTTATACTTTCGATGGATTTAATACTATTGTAATCGTCGTTGACGGTAAAGGTAATGCAGTTATTGGAGATACTCTAGTTACCTATGAAATTACGACCGACTTTAACGGTGAAACTTGCTTGGAATTGAGTAATTATTGGTATATTTATGATAATGGTACTGAATGTACTTATACTGACGGTTACGATTATTACTTCTACGGAAGCAAAGCTTAAACCTATCAACCTTAAAAGGAAAGCGGTTTGCCGCTTTCCTTTCAGGGTGAAATTAACTTAAATTTTTAACAAACGAACACTCTTTGTGTTTGCGGAGAAAACAATGAAAAAATTTTTAGCGGCAATTTTACTTATTTTTGCTTGCATTTGTACTGCTTTTGCCTTTGGTTGCACGCCAGAAGAAAAACCTGAAGAAAAACCCGAAGAAAAACCTTCGTATTACACCGTTACGTTTAACGCAGATGGCGGAACTTTTTCCGACGGAACCTCTTCCCGTGAAATTATTGTTAAACCAAACGGCACGGTATCGGCAGTAGAAAACCCTTTAAAACCAGGTTTTGAATTTGAATTTTGGACTTATAACGGAAGTGCCTTTGATTTTTCAACACCTATTAATAGTGACGTAGATTTAAAAGCACAATATAAATCGGCACAAGTTACTTTAACTTTTAAAGAACCTGAAGGCGTTAAAATAATATCTGAAACGCAGTCTGGGGCAACTTTAGAATACGGTGCAATCGTAAGCTTTTCGCTTGATATAAACGTCTTCTATGCAGGTACGCCCGTAGTTAAAGCTAACGAAACGGAAGTGGAAGAAGAGAACGGCGTATACATGGTAAGCGTTTTAGAAAATACGCAAATTACCGTAAGCGGAGTATATAAAGAAGTTTCGCAAATGGGCGGAACTGGTACTATTTCTAACCCGTATATTGTTACTCGCCCCGTAGACTTAATTTTTATGGCAGAAAAAATTAACGCAGGTGATTCCAATTATATTCGCGCTTGCTTTAAGCTTGGCAACGATATAGATTTAAAGGGTGAAAAACTTGAAGTTATAGGTAACGGCTTAACCTCCTCGGCATATTTTAGCGGCTATTTCGAAGGCGACGGAAAGCAAATTTCCAACTTTAAAATTGAAACTCACGGACAATCTTACGTAGGCTTATTTGGTCAAGTTTTAGCAGGTGTTTCCGACGAATATTCTGCAACTATTGCAAATTTAACGCTTAAAGATTATCATATTTCTGCAAACATAACCGATAATATGATAACCGTTGGTTCTTTTGTTGGCTACGGTATAGGCGCAAACGTTTACGCTTGTAAAGCGGAAGGCGGTATTATCGAAGTAAACGCGTCTACCGATTATTTCGGTTACGTGGGCGGTATTTTCGGTATTCAGCAATCGGCTTATTCACAAGAATATAACTTACGTTGCTATTCGTCGGCAACCTATACTACGGCAAACGTAGAAATAAGCGCAAACTCAGGTTTCGTTCTTTGCGCCGGCGGTGTTACAGGTTATCTCATTTCCAACGAAGATAAAACGGCTTCTTACGTTTCTAACTGCTACACCAACTGTATTGTAACAGGTGCAATCCGTTCTGGTGGTATAGTAGGATACATGGGAGCGTATACTTCTGTAACAAATTGCTATACTTCGGGCGATATTAACGCTCAAACCTCGGTTGCCGATTTAAGATTATACGAAGAATACTGCTACGCTTTTGGTGGCGGCATAGTTGGTTTTGCCGAAAACGACACGGTAATTGCCGACTGTTTTGCCACGGGCGAAGTTTCCGCGGTTTCGGTAATTGGTAAAGCGCAATACGAACTTGTTGGCGATATCGTTGCAAGCTATTATCTTGAAGGCGTTCCCAATATCGATTCTAAAGAACTTATTCTTCTTAACTGTTATTACGCTAAAGACGGCGTAGACGAACAAAACGGAATCAATTTAAAAAGCACCCAATTTATAAAAGAAAAACTTTTATGGAAGGATTGCGACTGGGTTTTCGTTGACGGCAGTTATCCTCAAATTAAATACGAAGATACAGACAACTCTTTTAATTTAACTTTAAACTTCTCAGGTAAAATCGTTTCTAATAAAGAAACAGAACAAATATCAATAAGCGGCGCTTCTTATATGCCTTTTACCTTCTGGCAATTTAACGGCGATATAGACGAAGTGATCTACGCAGACGACGGTTATACCTCTTACGGATATTATTTTGACCAAGCACTTACTCAAAAAGTTCCTTACGGTTACGTTTTAACCAAAGATGCTACGCTTTACGTAGGCTTTGCCGATTATAGCGAAGTTGAGGGTATATACTACGTTACCATAAGCGGAGTAACTCAACCTATTTCTATTAACTTATACGACGACGGCACTTATACTTACGTAGAAGGCGCAATGATCGATTACGGAACTTATAGCTATAACGGCGAATTTATAATATTACACGAAGCTCGTTTTGCTCGTTTCTCAACTGCGGGAACATCTGACGAAAGAGCAGAATATTATAATTTTAAAGCCGTATTAAACGAAAAGAGCTTAACTATTTACGACGGTAAATTCTTTACTGAACAATCCCCGCTTATTGCATCTGACAACGTTGGACTTTACGGCGAATATTACTATATAAACTCTAACGACGTAACGGTAGTTTATACTTTCTTTGCCGATTATAGTGGCGAACGTAACGACGGTGGCTTAGTTGAACCTTTCACATACGAACTTATCGACGGAACGCTTGTAATTTCTATTGGTGAAAGCGAGCTTTACGGAGCGGTAACTCAAGACGGCGAAAATAAATTAATAACCGTAGACGGCAATTCGCTTACAGCTTTCGACGCGTTTAAAGGAACGTGGGAAAAGTCGGCGGCTTCCAATAAAAAGTATACCTTCGACGGTATGGGCAGATGGGAGTACGAATATTACGGTTACGAAAGAACTTACGATTCCGTTGATAAAAAATTCTACGCTGAAAAAACGGTAATAGAAGAAGATAACGGAACTTACAGTTTAAATGGCGACGGTTCAATTACGTTATCTAACGGGATAATCGTATCTTTTGATAATAACGGTTATCTTTCCGTTAAAGACGGTGCGTATTCCGAAACATATTATGGCGAATATAGTTATGCAGGTGAGTGGAGAGATTTAGATTACGGTATCGTTCTTACGTTACAAGGCATTACCAAAGACGGTTTTGGTTACGCTTATGCGGAATACGATAACGGCGCATCTTATGCGTTAACCTACGTTGCGGACAACAGTTTAAGCGACGATATTGCAACTATAAGTTTATATAGCGGAACTACTCTCTTTGGATATTTCTATTACGCTGCAAGCGCAGACATGTTGTTTGCTTCGTTATATTGGTATCAGTCTGGATATATGATCGACGATTTCCAACTTTGCCGCATAGATGACTATATTGGCGATTGGATAAGCGACGACAATCCTTTATTTGAAGTTTTAACCTTCGACGGTTTAGGCGCTTACGATATTAACATCAGTCTTTCTTCTTCCGATTGGATTGTAAAGGGATACGTTACTATTAACGGAGAAAAAGTACAGTATATTTTAAATAATTCTACGCTTGACGGTCAGTTCGTATATCAAGGCGTAACCTATTATATTTCCTACGACGAAAATACCGATAAAGTAACTATAAAATACGGTAGTCAAACTGCAACAATAGAACGCAGAGACGAATATTATTTAACCGATCTTATAGATGAAGACGGTGCAATTTATAGCTTCGACGGAAGAGGTAACCTTGTAAACGGCGGAAGACTTACTATAACTGCTGATTCTATGAAAACAACTTACGGTTATAAAATAATCGACGGCGTTATAACTTTGTTTGGAGATTCCGTACAAGTAGGTACTATAACCCAAAACGGCAATTTCTATCAAATAACCTTAAACGGTTCTTCCAAAAATCTTACTATAGATAACGTGTTTACTGGCGATTGGGCAATGAGCGGCTATCTTGATTATTTAACGATAGGCAAGCTTGATTTAAGTGGCAAACTTTCGGGCACGTTTATGGGAGCTGAAGTAGAGTATACTTATTTGAACTCGGCTTACCTTACTTTCACTTGGAATAATAACAAAATGTACGTTATTGCCCTTGAAGGCGGCGGTATAGCAATATCCGGTTATACAAGCTTATCTTACGGCGACTACGTTCTCTGCGCTAAAAAAGACGTTATGTTCGGCGAATGGACGCAAGGCGATAAAACCTTCAAATTCGACGGCTTAGGTAACAGTATTCAAACTTACGGTTACGCGTTCTTATACGAAGGTGAAGACGTTCAAATTTACGTTTATACCACCGACGGAAAGGGCGGTTACGTAATTTGGAATAGCCAAAAAATTGACGGCAAAATTCTTTCTTATAAAATTGTAACGTGTGAAGTTGGTGATGAAGGCGCGTTCGTATCTAACGGAAGAGCGTTTAAGTTAGTAGCTGTAGACGAGCTTTACAATATGACGGCTACTGAACTTTCAAGCGGAAAAGTTTATACCTTTGACGGACAAGGCAACGTATCCGACGGCGAAAAAACTTACACTTACGTTATTGATGAATTAGACGACGTAACTAGAACGGCTAAAATTACTATAATAGATGGAAACACGCAATTAAAGGCGGAAATCGATTATAGTGATCCTGCTTCCGCAACTATTACGTTTACTAAATAAAAGGAGCAATTATGAAAAGACGAAATTTATTATTAATTACGTTGAGTTTAATGGTGGTACTTGGTGGGTTGGCTGCGTGCATACCGGCATCATCCGAGCATACCTGTCAAAGCAAATGTATAACTTGCGGCAAATGTACCGATTTAACTTGTGAAGAAAAAGCTTGCGAGGATAAGTGCGGCGGACATTCTCAAACTCCGGAAATTTGTACCATTTATTTTGACGCCAACGGCGGAGCTTTCGCCGACGGTTCAACGGTAAAAGAACAACTTGTAAGATATGAACAAACCGTTATGAAAATTTCTGAAGAACCTACTTATAGCGGTTATATGTTCGAAGGTTGGGGTTTAAACGGCGAGTTGTACGATTTCTCAACGCCCGTAACAAGTGAAACGGTTACTCTTAAAGCAATGTGGGATAGTGAAACGCTTTTAGGCGAAGGCACTTTGGAAAATCCCTACAAAATTGAAAAGGCTAACGATTTATTAAAACTTGAAAATTCTATTAACGAAGGTGATGAAAAGTATCTTACCGCGTATTATCAAGTTTCTTCTGATATTAACGCAAGCGATATTACCATTTCGCCTTTAGGTAGCGAAGCAAAGCCTTTTGCGGGCAATTTCGACGGTAACGGTAAAACCATTTCCAATTTAACCGTAGAAGTAAAAGAAACGGGTAGCCCCGTTTATGCAGGTTTATTCGGCGTTGCACTCAATGCAAATATTGAAAACGTAACTTTAGAAAATATTACTTTAAACGTTACCGAAACTTCGTCGACGACCAAGTTAATAACTGCTGGTGCGCTTGCTGCTAAAACTACGCTTACTCCTATAACCAACGTAACTGTAAGCGGCGCTATCAATATTAAAACGTTAGACGTAAATAATATTATCGTAGGCGGTGTTATCGGCTATGCTGAAAGTGGCATAAACGAAGATAACGTAGGTCTTATAACCGTTGTAAGAGGTGTTAATTCCAACGTGAATATTCAGGCGATAAATGCTGCAGGCAACGCTCATCCCTCAAGTTACGTAGGCGGTGTTATAGGTGCTGCTACAAATGAGGACGGCGCTTTCGTTATCAACAACGTAATCAACTCGGCAACCGTAAAAGGTTCGGTAATTGCAGGCGGTATCGTTGGCGAAGCTTCTAATAATTTTGTTACTATATCCGACTGTTTAAATAAAGGACCGGTTGTTATTGAAAATACCGCAGCCACAACCTTTGCTGGCGGTATCGTTGGGCATCTCGTAGGTGATTGCATAGTTATAGACTGCCTTAATACGGGAAACGTTAGTTGTAGCGGAACTGATTCTTATGCAGGTGGTATCGTGGGCTTTGGCTCATCGGATAATTATATGTATTACTATACTCCCGGCGTAGCAGTTGTAAATAGCTATTTTACCCGCGGCGTTGTGGGTGGAGAAGTAAGTACGCTCGGCAAAAAAACCGACTCTGAAATAAACTCTGCATTTTTAACTAATACTTTAAAATGGGCTAATATTACGTTAGCAAACGGCGAATATAAACTTTCTTTATCCGAACTTCCCAAAACCGTTACGGTTACTTTAAAGGATAATAATCAAGTTCACAAAACGTTTACCGTTGATGCTGGTAGTGTTTTAGGTAAAATTGACTCGTTAAAAAATTCTGAAAACGTAATTTTCCACAACTGGTCTTACGGAGCTACCATAGCAGATTATAACGGTTACCGTTACTATATGTGTATGTTGAAGGATTTAACCTTAAATGCCGTTTACTCTGACGTTTCTTCTTTAGTTGGTACTTATAAGGGTGCTGAAGAAAAGAACGGTTCGTTCGTTCTTAACGCCGACGGAACGTGTGCTCGCATATCTGAAGTTGCAACTTACGGCACTTATACCTATTTAAACGGATACTTATTCATAAATTATTCTGATGAAGAAGCGGTAGGCGAGGTAGATGCAAGCGGTAAAATTACTATCGTTAAAAACGAAGGTATGAACGATTATATCTACGAATATACCAAATATAACCCCGCGGTATGCGGCGAATTCTTAAACGATAACGGCGATTTACTCGTATTTAGCGGTGAACAAAGCGTAAGACTTGAAAGAGACGGACAAGTAACTTCTTTTACTTACACGGCGTCAAGTGGCGTTATAACTTTAAGTGATGCAACCACCTTATCAATTCAACAAGACGGTTCGTTAAAAGTAGCAACTTCAAGCGGTTCAACCTTTACTGTAGAAGACGTATTCTTAAGCCTTGGTACTAGCGCTCTTATCAACGAAGAAATTTTAGGCAACTGGTATGCGTTATATTTAAACGGTAGTAGTTATTCTGATACGACAACTCAAAGCTACTACGTTTATAACTTTACCGATAGCGGAACGTTATATTTGAATAAGGGCTTCGGTGATTACGCTATTCGTTATTATTATATAGACAGTACCTCTACCGTAAAATACGTGTTAGACGGCTACGTTTCCAACGTTAAATATTTAACTATTGGTAATGAAAAGGTAATCTACGGATTACATAACGGCGGTATAAGAGGCTATCAACAACCCGTATTATTGTTAAGAAACGATTCCGATATGAAAGCTTATCGTTTTGATATGGAATATTCGGGAAGAGCGGAAAGCTTCGTAATCGTTAACGGCGACGTTGCATACGTTGTATACCGTGGTGAACTTATTACCGACGCAACCGTACAAGGTAAGTTTGATGCTAATTCCGTTGTTACGTTAACTATAAACGGTGAAAATAAATCATATTTAGTAAACCTTACTACTAACCCTGATAACTATGCAAACTCCTTAATAGAAATTGGTGCAGAAGTTGGTAGCTATAACGGCGAAAAGGGCGAAATTATTTTAGACGGAACGAATACTGTAAGCGGAGCAGTAAGTGGAACTTACTACGTTAAAGATGAAAAAGTTATCGTAAAAGCAGACGGAACGTTTTTTGCGTTTAATTACGTAACAGCACATCAAAATAATAACGCATACTCCTTATTAACTGCCGACGGTATGCAGGGCGTTTATCTCATTGGCGAATTAAATAAGCCTGAATCTAAAATGTTAGAAGTGGACGGCTTCGGCAACGCAAGATATTACTATTATAGTGATATATATGAAGAATATCGCTTAAATTGGGGCGAATCCACTAACGAATCTTATCAAAAAATAGACGATAATTGTGTATATTTATCCTTAAATTCATCTCGTTACGGCTTTATTATTAAGCTTGACGATAACACCGTTAGATTTGCCGTAGCTTATAAAAATTACCAAGGCGACGTTATCGATAACGAACTCGTTTTATCTAAAAACGGAACGCCTTCCGCTCAATCTCCCGTATTTGATGAAAAGTATGTTGGCGCATGGAAAAACGGTAGCTCGGTTATTACTATAATTGCCGAAGGTGAAATGCTTTATAACGGTTCAGAAAGTCCTTTCGTTTACACGGGTAAGGGTATTGCGTTTAACTACGGTGGTACGATATATTACGCAAGCCTTTCGCAAGACGGCTCTACTTTAACCGTAAACGGAACGGCTTATACTAAAGATGAAGGCGCAGGCGAAATAATCCGCGGTGATTTTGCTAAAATGATAGGTTCTTGGATGTATATCGACGCGTCAACGCAAACGCTTGTAATTAACGAAGATTACACCGTTAAATACGGTACGGTTACTTTTAACGCAACATTATCAGAAGACGGCAAAATGCTTACTTTTGGCGACGATGCAAACGAATTCCAAGTAACTTACGATAGCACTACGGGCTATTTAGAAGTTCATTTAATTTATGATTATATGGATTCTTGGACTCATACTTATATCCCCGCCGATTAATTAAAATTAAAAAGCTCGCAAGTTTTTCTTGCGAGCTTTATTTTTTATTAAATTTTATACCGTTTCAACGTTTATAAGATTGCTGTTACCGCTTTTACCGTTAGGCGTGCCGCCCGTTAAAACTATTTTATCACCCTTTTTAACAAAACCTAAATCAATTGCAGCGCGCTTCGCGTAGTGGAATAATACGTCAACTGAATAGAATTCTTCACTTAAAACGGGAGTAACGCCCCAACTTAACGCCAACTTTCTATAACCTTTTTCGTCCGTCGTCATACCAATTATATCAATATTGGGACGGAAACGTGAAACTAATCTTGCGGTCATACCCGTGCGGGTACAAGCAACGATAACCTTTGCTCCAATATCGGTTGCAAGCGTGCACGCCGAGTGCGATATTGCTTGGGAAAGTTTAGTAATGTTATAATCGCTGGTGCTTATGTGTTGAATATAGTTAATGTTATTTTCCACTTGCATTGCTATTTTAGACATTGCTTTAACTGCTTGAACGGGATATAAGCCCGCGGCAGTTTCGCCAGATAGCATTATTGCGGAAGAACCGTCGTAAACGGCGTTTGCAACGTCGCTAATTTCCGCTCTGGTAGGGCGGGGTTGCTTAGTCATAGATTCAAGCATTTCAGTTGCGGTTATGCTGCGTTTGCCGTGAATACGGCAAGATTTTATAATTGCTTTTTGTATGTTGGGGAGTTCTTCAAAAGGTACTTCAACGCCCAAATCGCCGCGCGCTATCATTACGCCGTTGCTTTCAATAACTATAGATTCCAAATTTTTAACGCCGGCTCTGTTTTCAATTTTTGCAATAACTTCAATTTCACCTTCAGGTGATCCGCATTCTTTAAGCCAATTTTTAACGTCAACTAAATCTTGCGCTTTAGAAACGAAGGAACAGGCAATAAAATCAATTCCGTGTTCAACGCCGAATTTAATGTCGGATTTATCTTGTTCAGATAAATATTCTAACTTTAATTCCTTATCAGGGAAGTACATAGACTTTCTATCGGAAAGTTCGCCGCCAATAACCGTTTTACAAACAACGTTGGGTGCAGAAACTTCTATAACTTCAAAAACGATAAGTCCGTTATTTAATAATATTTTATCGCCAACGTTCATTTCTTCACATAAGCGCTTAAAAGAAACGGAAACGATCTTTTCGTTGCCGATAATTTCTTCGGTAGTAAAGGTAAAAATATCGCCGTCGTTTAAAATAACTTTTCCGTTTTCAAAAGTTCTAATTCTAAATTCAGGACCTTTAGTATCTAAAAGAATAGGAAGGGGAACTTTTTTCTTTTCTCTAACCTTTTTAATTAATGCAATCTTTTCAGCGTGGTCTTCGTGCGTCCCGTGCGAAAAGTTAAGTCTTGCAACGTTCATGCCTGCGTCAATAAGTGCTGATAAAACTTTTTCGTCGCTACTTGCAGGACCTAATGTGCAAATTATTTTCGTTTTTCTCATTTATAATGCTCCTAAAAAATTCCTAATGCATATATTTTAAAATAATTTCCAAAAAAAAGCAATAAATAGTAATAAAAAATACTACCGTATTTGTAAAAAATATGTTACAATGTTTGCGTTTGAGTTAATTATACGGTCGCGGGCTACTTTAAGTAGCGTGAGGAAAGTCCGAGCATCATAGGGCAAGAGTGCCTGCTAACGGCAGGAGAAGGCGACTTCAAGGAAAGTGAATAGAAATATACCGCAGTATTTATACTGTAAGGTTGGGATGGCGAGGTAAGAGCTCACCGCCGATTAGGTAACTAATCGGGCTAATCAAACCCCACTCGATGCAAGATTGGGTTATAAACTTGCTTAAATGCAAAAGCTGCCCGCTTGTTTATAACCGTTAATATCGCTAGAGTTTGTAGGCGACTGCAAGCGTAGATAGATGACCGTACACGACAGAACTCGGCTTACAGATTAATCTCAAATCGTAAAAAAGATGAAGGGTTTAGATAACCCTTCATCTTTTTTATAGAATAAAACGAAATATCTGTTTTAAATGCTTTTTAACATTCTTTCTTTTATCTTATCGTAAAGCTCTTTTGTGCTAATACAATCTATATCCGCTCTATGATTTGATTGTGTAATATTTAGTTCATGACAAAGTGTACTTAATTTATAATTTTTAAGTTCACTAAATATTTTTCGTGATAGATGACAAGTATCTAAGGATTTATTTGTGAAAGATTTTCCTAATTCTCTTATGCAGTATCTATCTATGAACTTTAAATCAAATGATACATAATGACCGATTACTGTATCTTTACCAATAAACTCAACGAACTTTGGCAGAATCTCTTTAATAGTGGGGGCATTTTTTACCATTTCATTTGTAATACCATTTATTGCTGTACTATCTATTGGAATTGTTATTGATGGTTTTATTAGACTAGTAAAAGTGTCTGTAATTTTATTGTCACGAACGCGGATGGCAGCTATTTCAATTATTTGGTCGTATTTTTCATTTAACCCAGTTGTTTCAATATCAATTACACAATAATCATCAATAATTTCACTTTGTTGTTTGTAATAAATATGTTTTCCTATCCTATAATGAATTAAGTCGTCATAACTTTCTGGATTATACAGTTTGTAACTTGTTGCGATATATTTTTTTGCTTCTTCAGTATTTAAATTTGGGAATTTATCAACTACCTTTGAAGATACTTTTATTGCTGGATAAATAATTTTGCCCTGATCGCTTTTTTTAGTACGTGATTTATCAAGGAAAAAGAAAAATTGTGATTTTGAAGAATTTATTGTTTGGTAACCGTAAATGGATAGAAAAT
>JAGAMH010000042.1 GCA_017624815.1 Clostridia bacterium | reverse complement strand
CTTCATAATCGTCAGATAAAACGTCGCAAAGTTCGCAAAGTTCTACGATTATAAAATTTCCAAATCCGCCCAAATCACATATTTTTTTTAATACTGCGCTGCATATTTCGTCCATTTATAATTAATATTGCAGCCTTTTGCAAAATTTATACGCAAGTTTTAAAATAAATTAAAAAGTAAAGCCGATAACGGCGGTGGAAGGAGTTGCGGTTGCGGCGTAAATAATTCCGCCCACGAGCACGGCGACGCTAAGACCTAACGTAACGTAGGCAAAAATTAACACGCCTTTAAAATACTTAACGCGCCCCTTCTTTTTTTGTTTTTCCAAAAAAGCTACCGAAGCTAAAGCGCATAAAATAGAGCCGATAAGTGCGTAAATTTTCAACGGCGAAAACATTAAAGCTAAAAACGTTGCCGAAAAAATTGCGGCAATAAAAGCTATTATTAAAAATTTATTAGAAGGAACGTTGTCGTTTTCTTGCATAAACTAAATCTCCTTGTCTTTATGGTTGTTAGGGTTCACTAAAACGGTTTTGTAATCGGTGTAAATAAAAAACCCCAAAGCCTTTTGAGGAGGCTTTTTAACGTATTTTTTTAACGAGTAATCAACGGGGATTTTACTTCCGTTGCGCCCGTCGGAATAATAAGCGCAAATTTCGGCGGCAACGCCTAAAACGTCGTCGGGTATTTTATTGCCGTTACATATTATTGCCACGTGTGAAGAGTGATACTTTTGCGTATGCAACCAAACGTCGTCGGCGTTAAGGCTTTTCGTTAGCCTATCGTTTTGGGCGTTGTTTCGGCCTGCAATAATTTTAAAACCGTTATATTCGTAAACGCGGTAGGGGGAAACTTCTTTCTTTTTCTTTTTTAAATCCCCGCTTTTTATAAAGCCCAAATCTATTAACTCTTCTTCAATTTCTTTAAGGTCAATTATAAGTTCGGCGGCATATATGCTTGATTTAATCGAGTTTAAATAGTTAAGTTCCTCTTCCGCCTGAGTAAGTTGCACGCCCACGTTTTCTATAGTGCGCTTTAATTTTGCGTACTTTTTATAATGTTTTTGCGCGTTTTGGGCGGGAGTAAGCGTTTTGTCTAGCGCAATTTTTAAAGTAGCGGCGTTTTCGTCGTAATAGTTTATAACTTCAATGCCTTCCATACCGCGTTCAATGCGGTATATGTTGGCGGTAATTAGTTCGCCTTTAAGTTTAATTTCCTCGGCTTCGTCGCATTCAAAAAGCTTTTGTTCCATTAGTGCAATCTTTTTTTCGCACTTTTTAATTTTAGAAGACAAAGCCGATTCAAGTTTTCTTTTTTGTGCTTCAAACGTCTTTTTTAAATAAACGTGCGAATAGTATTCGCTCTGCGCCTGTAAAAGGGTAGGGTATTCTTTTTTGTTTATAGATAAAGATCGTACTTTAAAGTCGCAAGGTTCGCCGTTTTTATAAACTACGCAAGGCTGACTTTCGCCGTTTACAAAATCGTAAATATTTTGCGCCGTAATATCTTCGCCGTAAAAATTTTCCATTTCCAATGCGGTGGAATAGGCTATTCCCTCAACGTTGGCGCATATAAATTTGGCAACGTCTGCGCCCTTATTTTGCATAACGCTTTCAAGTTCGCCTAAATTTAGCGGGTTAGCTTTTCCCTGCGGTTCGGGCAAAACGTATTTTGCACCCGAGAACAAAATTCTCTTTGCGTTTTCTTCTAAAGACGTCGTTTTAAGTGCACCTAAAATAACGCCGTTTTGCACTAAAATTAAGTTGCTGTATTTGCCCATAATTTCGCAATAAAGCGTAGTTTGATAGTCGGAAAAGTCGGAACTTGATAAAAATTCTATTGCAATAATTCGTTCAAAGCCGACCTGTTTAACCGAAAGTATTTGTGCGTTTTGCAAATGTTTTCTACAAAGCATACAAAAATTAGGCGCGTTTTGGGGATTAGGTTTGTCGTCGTTTGATAAAGAAATTCTATTATTTTGAGCAGAAGCGCAAATTTCAAGTTTAAGTAAGCCTTTTTTGGTGTATATAATAAAAGAAAGCTCGTCTTTTCCGGTTGGTTTATACGCGAAATTTTGCCCCCTACCAAAAGTGGAGCAAGCTCGTTTGCAACGTATTTTAAAGTAAACGCGTCTTGTGGCATATAACTTTCCTTATGCACCGTAGGTGCAATAAAAATTTGGATACAAACGGTTGCGGCTAAGGCAATTTACCCGTTTTTTTAATTATATATCAAAAAAATTAAAAAGTAAATTGATTATTGCTTTGCAAAACGCTTTTCAAAACAAAAGTAATGTGTTAAAATACTTAATGCACAAAAAATACAATTATTTACAATCAGGAGATTATTATGAAGTACGTTACTGCACCCGCTGAAAAGAGCACGGTAAAAATTACTATCACCTTTTCGGGGGAAGAATGGAAAAACGCTATAGATAAAGCGTACGTAAAAACCAGAGGCAAATACACCGTTCCCGGTTTTAGAAAGGGCAAAGCTCCCAAAGCAGTTTTGGAAAATTATTATGGAAAGGGCGTTTTCTTTGACGAAGCGTTTAACTTCCTTTATTCCGAACACTATCCCGCAATTTTAGAAAAGGAAAAGGATAACTTTACCGTAGTTGGCGAACCTGAACTTTCCGTAGAAGATTTAACGGACAAAAAGGTAGTTTTAATTGCCAACGTTCCCGTTAAGCCCGAAGTTAAAATTGAAAAATACACCGGCTTAAAAATTAAAAAGTACGAATACACCGTAACCGACGCAGACGTAGAAGCAGAAGTAAACAAACTTTTAGCTAAAAACGCAAAACCCGTAGAAGTAGAAGGCAGAGCTTGCCAACTTGGCGACGTTGTTAATATCGACTTCTCCGGTAGCGTAAACGGCGAAAAATTTGCAGGCGGCACGGCTGAAGGCTACGATTTAGAACTTGGTAGCGGCTCTTTCATTCCCGGATTTGAAGACCAAGTAGTTGGAATGAATATCGGCGAAGAAAAGGACATCACCGTTACCTTCCCCGAAAATTATCAAGCAGAAGAATTAAAGGGCAAAGAAGCAGTTTTTGCTATTAAACTTCACAAAATTACCGGAAAGGAACTTCCCGAACTTACCGACGAATACGTTAAGGCTAACGCAGGTGCGGAAACGGTAGAAGCTTACAAGGCAAAAACGCGTGAAAGATTGGAAAAAGCTGCGGCTAAGCGTTCTTTAGACGAAACGGAAAACAGCATTATTTCCGAAATTTGCAAACAAGCAACTGCGGAAATCCCCAACGCAATGATAGAAGCGGAAATTGACAAAATGGTTCAAGATTTCAGCTATCGCCTTATGTATCAAGGACTTAAACTTGAAGATTATATCTCCTATATGGGAATAACTATGGAACAGTTCAGAGCTCAATTTGCAGACCAAGCTCAACCCAGAGTAATGTCCCAGCTCGTAGTTGATAAAATCGTTAAGGCAGAAAACATTAAAGCCGAAACCGAAGAAATCGACGCTAAAATTGCCGAACAAGCACAATCCGTTGGTAAAACCGCCGAAGAATATAAAAAGACTATCGACCCTAGACAGGTTGAATATATCACGAGCGATATTATAGTTACCAAGATGTTTGACTTCTTAAAGGCAAACAACGAACTCGTTACCGAGTAATAAAGTAATTTAAAGCGGCTCGTTTAGGGCCGCTTTGTTAATCTTTTGTTTCAATAAAAAAACGTATAATAAGGAGATAAAAATGATAAACGAAAAAAACACGTTAGTACCCTATATCGTAGAACAAACCTCTCGCGGTGAACGCTCTTACGACATTTACAGCAGACTTTTAGAGGATAGAATTATATTTTTAACCGGCGAAATCGACGACGCAGTAGCAAATACCGTAGTTGCACAACTTATTTACCTTGAAGCAAAAGACCCTTCTAAAGATATTTGTTTGTATATCAACTCTCCCGGCGGCAGCGTTTCGGCAGGACTTGCAATTTACGATACCATGAACTACATCAAGTGCGACGTTACCACTATATGTATCGGTTTAGCCGCAAGCATGGGCGCGTTCTTGCTTTCCAGCGGAACTAAGGGTAAGCGTTACGCTCTTCCCAACAGCGAAGTTATGATTCACCAACCTTTGGGCGGCGCTCGCGGTCAAGCAAGCGATATTCAAATTGCTGCCGAACACATCTTAAAAACTAAACACAAGCTCAATTCAATAATGGCTAAAAACGCAGGAAAAACTCTCGCCGAACTCGAAAGAGATACCGACAGGGATAACTTCCTTTCCGCGCAAGAAGCGCTTGAATACGGACTTATCGACAAGGTTTTTGATAAAAGATAAATTATAGTCCGTACATAGGTTTTAATTTTAAAAAAGTTAAAGCCAAATAAACTTAATTGGAGTATAAATGAAAGAACAAAAATTCTGTTCGTTCTGCGGTAAACAGGAAAAGGACGTTATGCGCCTTATTACCGGACAGGACGGCGCGTGCATTTGCGACGAGTGCTTGGAAATTGGTTACGAAATGGTTAAAGACGCTTCCGATATGTCTAATTTTACACCCGTCCCCCTTAAAAAACCCGCCGAAATAAAGGCGGAGTTAGACAAGTATATCGTAGGTCAAGACGAAGCCAAAAAGGTGTTGTCGGTAGCCGTTTATAACCACTATAAACGCATAAACAACCATTCGGCTAAAGACGACGACGTTGAAATAGAAAAGAGCAATATCTTGCTTTTAGGTCCTACAGGCTGCGGCAAAACTTTGCTTGCAAGAACGCTTGCTAAAATTTTAGATGTACCTTTCGCCACTACCGACGCAACTACCTTAACGGAAGCGGGCTACGTTGGTGAAGACGTTGAAAATATTTTATTAAAGCTTATTCAAGACGCCGACTACGATACCTCTCGCGCAGAACGCGGCATAATATATATTGACGAAATAGACAAAATTGCAAGAAAGAGCGAAAACGTTTCAATCACGCGCGACGTTTCGGGCGAAGGTGTTCAGCAAGCTCTTTTAAAAATAATCGAATCTACCGTGGCTAACGTTCCCCCTCAGGGCGGAAGAAAACATCCCCAACAGGAATGTTTGAGATTAGACACTACCAACATTTTATTTATTTGCGGCGGAGCGTTCGTAGGGCTTGATAAAATCGTTCAAAAGCGCAAAGATACTTCTTCCTTGGGTTTTGGCGGCGAAGTCGTTTCCACCGAAGAAAACACTTACGAAATGCTTGCCGACGTTAAGCCTCAAGACTTAACCAAATTCGGCTTAATTCCCGAATTCGTAGGTCGAGTTCCCATTGTGGTAAGCTTGCACGCTTTAAACGAAGAAGCACTTGTAAACATTTTAACGCAACCTAAAAACGCAATTATAAAACAGTATCAAAAACTTATCGGCTACGACGGCGTTAAACTAACCGTGGAAGACGAGGCCGTGCGCGAAATTGCAAATACCGCAATCAAATTAAAAACGGGCGCGCGTGGACTTAGAACTATTATCGAAAGCTTTATGACTTCGGTAATGTATAAAATCCCTTCCGAAGAAAACGTAGAAGAGGTTATAGTAACCAAAGAGTGTGTAACCTATTTAGCCGAACCTAAAATCATTTACAAAAAAACGGCTTAAATAAATATTAGTTTAGGGGGAAGAGTTTCTTCCCCCAAATTTTAAAAAGGCAAAAATATGGCACAATTAAGAACTGACGAATTGCCCGTTCTCGCACTTCGCGGAAGGGTTGTTTTTCCAGATACGATTATAACTTTCGACGCGGGCAGATTAATATCTCTCGCGGCAATTAAGCGCGCGTCCGATCAGGATATGCGCCTTTTGGTATGTGCTCAAAAGCACGCAGAAACGGACGATATTACCACCGAAGATATTTACGAAGTGGGTACGGTCGTTAAAATTAAGCAAATAACCAAGCTTCCTTCTAACAACGTAAGGGTGCAGGTAGAAGGTTTATACCGCGCTCGCGCCCGCAAAATCCGATTAGACGGTTCGCTCGTAGCCGTTGCCGACGAAATAGCGTCCGTTCACTCCGATCCCGTGTTGGAAGAAGCGTATTTTAGAACGGCTAAAGAAATTTTGCGCGAAGTGGCTACTACCGAAAATCGCTTTTCAAAAGAAGCTATATCACGCATGGAAACGAGCGTTGACCCCGATATATTAATCAATATAGCGGCAAACTCACTTCCCCTTAAATTAGAAGTAAAGCAAGAACTTTTAGAAAGGGAAAAGGTGGTTGAAAGACTTCGCCTTTTAGAAAAGTGTTTAAACGACGAAATTGAAATTATGCGTTTAGAGCGCAAAATTAACGCCGCCGTAAGACAGAATATAGATAAAAACCAAAAAGAATACTATTTAAGGGAACAGCTTAAAGCTATTCACGCCGAACTTGGCGACGACGAGGACGAGAAGGAAGAACTAACCAAGCGTATAAAGGAAAAGGGAATGCCCGAAGAAGTTGAACAAAAGGCTTTAAAAGAACTTTTCCGCATGGGCAAAATGCACTCTTCATCTCCCGAGTATAACGTTATAAGATTGTATTTAGACTGGGTTTTAGACCTTCCTTGGACTGAACAAACCACCGATACCGAAAAATTAACCGACGCCGTAAAAATTTTAAACGAAGACCACTACGGCTTGGAAAAAATTAAAGAAAGAATAACCGAATATTTAGCCGTGTTAAAGCTTACGGGCGGAATGAACGCACCTATATTGTGCTTCGTAGGTCCTCCCGGAGTTGGTAAAACTTCAATAGCAACGTCGGTTGCGCGCTCGCTCGGAAGAAAATTCGTCCGCATGAGCTTGGGCGGCGTAAAAGACGAAGCGGAAATAAGGGGGCACAGAAAAACATATATAGGCGCAATGCCGGGCAGAATTATAACCGCCCTTAAAAACGCAGGCTCTATAAATCCCGTATTCCTTTTAGACGAAATAGACAAGCTCTCTTCGGATATGCGCGGCGATCCCGCAAGTGCGTTATTAGAAGTTTTAGACCCTTCTCAAAACTCTACGTTTAGGGATAGATATTTAGAAGTCCCCTACGATTTAAGTAAAATTTTGTTTATAACTACGGCAAACAGCGTGGATACTATTCCCGCTCCGCTTTTAGATAGAATGGAGCTTATCGAACTTAACGGCTACACTCAAGAAGAGAAAAAAGAGATTGCAAAACGCTATCTCGTTCCTAAAAAAAGTCAGGCAAACGGATTAATTGAGGGCGATATATCCTTTAACGACGACGCTTTAAACGAAATTATAAGCGGATATACGTTAGAAGCAGGCGTAAGAACATTAGAGCGCAGAATAGACGGCGTTTGCCGTAAGGTGGCGGTTAAAAAGGCGGAAGGCAATTTCGCTCCCCATATAATAACGGCTGAAAACGTAGACGAATATTTGGGCGCAAGACGTTACGATAGAGACGGCGAAAAGCGCAAAAAAGACGAAGTGGGCGCGGCAACCGGTCTTGCTTGGACGGCGGTTGGCGGAACTACTTTAACTATAGAAGTTGCGGCAATGCAAGGCAAGGGCGACATATTGCTCACGGGTAAGCTTGGCGACGTTATGAAAGAAAGCGCAAGGGCGGCAATAAGCTATATTCGCTCTAATTGCGACGAGTACGGTATAGACGTAAACGCCTTTGAAACTACCGATATCCACATCCACGTTCCCGAAGGTGCAACTCCCAAAGACGGCCCTAGCGCAGGTATAACCATGGCAACGGCAATACTTTCGGCGTTTACTAAAAAGCCCGTAAAAACTTCGGTTGCAATGACGGGTGAAATTACCCTTCGCGGAAAAGTTTTACCTATTGGCGGACTTAAAGAAAAGGCTCTTGCGGCTTACCGTATAGGCGTTAAAAACGTAATAATTCCCCAAGATAATAAAAAGGATTTAGAAGAAATTCCCGAAAATATTAAAAGCGAGTTAAACTTTATTCCCGTTGAATCGGTAGACGCCGTATTTAAGCAGGCAATAGTAGGATTAAATTAATTATGTTAAAAATTACCAATGCAAAATTTATAACGAGTGCGGCAACCGCGGCACAATTTATAACGCCCGATAAACCTATTATAGCCGTTTGCGGTAAGTCCAACGTAGGCAAGTCGAGCTTTATAAACATGCTTGCAAACCAAAAAAAGCTTGCGCGCGTTTCGCAAGAACCGGGCAGAACAAGGCTGGTAAACTATTTCGATTTCGGCGAATTTATATTAGCCGATTTACCTGGTTACGGTTTTGCCAGAGTTTCTAAAGCGGAAAAGGCAAAGTGGGCAAAAACGTTAGAAGATTTTTTCGATCAATGCAAAATAGACCACGTTTTTTCCCTTTGCGATATCCGCCACGATCCCACGCAAGACGATAGGCAAATGCTAAACTTTTTGTACTTTAATTTAATTCCGTTTACGGTAATTGCCACCAAGGCGGATAAGCTTTCTCGTCAACAACAGCAAAAAAGCGTAAAAAATATTGCGGCAATTTATAAGTGTGGCGCAGGCGATATAATTGCAACCTCTGCGCAAAACAGACAAGGCTTAGACTTAGTTTTGCAAAAAATTGAACAGGTGCTAAGCGTGTGCAACCCCGAAGAAGAACCTGTTGCAGAAGTTACAGAAACCTTTTCTGAACCCGTTTTAAAACCCGTTTCCGAAACCGACTCAACCGAAAATTAATAATAAAAAAATCGGAGATTAACTCCGATTTTTTTATTGACAAAATGCAAACTATTATGTATAATAAATATGTTTATTAATAAAATAGTTTATTATTCAAAGAGGTAATTATGCCTGCAAAAAAAGTAACGCCAAAAAGCGCAATATTAAACGCGGCGGTAACGCTTATATCGCAAAAGGGGTTAAGCGGAGTTAATACTAAAAATTTAACTCAAATTTTGGGGTGCTCTACGCAGCCCATCTATCACGCGTATAAAAACGTGGAAGAGCTTAAGCGCGACGCTATGAATAAAATTATGGAAATTTATTCTGCGTATTTAAGCGAAGAGGTCGCAAAAAATAAATATCCGCCGTATAAATCTTACGGTATGGGATATATTAAGTTTGCTGCAAACGAGCCACAGCTTTTTAAAGTGGCGTATATGAGCGCAGAAGCGAAAAATTATCTTCCAAATTTTAATTCGTTAACGGATATATTTGGGGTAATTGCAAAAAGTTTAAACGTTTCAAAAGAAGTAGCCCAAAAATTTCACCTTGATATGTGGTTTAGTATTCACGGCTTGGCTTCTATGATAGCGTGCGATTGTATTAAGTTTTGCGAAGAAGAAGTAAGCCGCTATTTAACGGATATATTCTTTGGTTTAAAACACGTTTATTTGAATAAGGAGAATTAAAATGTACGCCGTGCAAGTGCAAAATTTAACCAAAAAATATGGCGACGTTACGGCGCTAAATAATCTCTCGCTCTCGGTAAAACAAGGCGAACTTTTCGGGCTTTTAGGTGTAAACGGCGCAGGGAAAACTACGCTTATAAAAATACTTTGCGGTTTGCTTTTAAAAGATCAAGGCTTGGCAAGCGTTTGCAATTTAAGCGTAGATAAAAATTTAGCCGATATAAAAAAATTAATTGCAGTATCCCCGCAAGAAACGTCGGTTGCGCCCAATTTAACCGTTTACGAAAATTTACTGTTTTTTGCTCAAATTTATTATAAAAACAAAATCGAAGCAAAAGAGCGCGCAAATAAAATTATAAACGATTTCAACTTGCAACAAGTTTTAAATAAACGCGCAAAAACGCTTTCGGGCGGTTGGCAAAGAAGGCTTTCGGTTGCAATATCTTTAATTTCCAATCCGCAAGTTCTTTTTTTAGACGAACCTACTTTAGGTTTAGATATTTTAGCTCGGCGCGAGCTTTGGAAAATTATTAATAATATAAAAGGAAAAATAACCATAATATTAACTTCTCACTACCTTGAAGAAATAGAGGCGTTGTGCGACAGAGTGGCAATACTTTCCAAGGGTAACCTTCTCGCCGTTGATACCGTTCAAGAATTGATGAAAAAAACGGGCGAATCCACCTTTGAAAACGCCTTTGTAAAAATTGCAGAAGGGGGTGAAGCGTTATGAAAAATACATTGCTTTTTGCCAAAAGAAACGCAATAGAAACTTTGCGCGATCCGCTTTTATACGTGTTTTGCATAGGCTTTCCCGCAATAATGTTAATACTCTTTCAGGTGATAAACGCAAATTCAGGCGGAGCAACGCCCGTGTTTGAAATAAAGTCGTTAGTACCGGGAATAATAGTTTTTTCCTTTACCTTCGTAACCTTAACGCAAACCTTGCTGGTTTCAAAAGATAAAACTTCCGCCTTTTTAATAAGGCTTTACACTTCGCCGTTAAAAACGTATAACTTCGTTTTAGGTTATGCAATTCCGTCGATAATAATAGGTATATTGCAACAGGTGGTTTGCCTTTTGTTCGGCTATATTACGGCACTAATCGTAAAAGTGGAGTACTTTTCTTTATTAAGCGTACTCGCGTTAATGCTTGCAAATATGCCCATATTAATAACGTGCGTGTTTATAGGTATTGCAATAGGTTCGCTTTTAAACGATAAATCCGCACCGGCAATAGTGTCTATTTTAATAAGTGCGGCAGGCGTTTTGGGCGGAGCGTGGATGCCGCTTGATACAATGGTCGGCTTTGAAAACTTTTGTAGGTTTTTGCCCTTTTATCCCAGCGTTTATATAGGCAGGATAATAACGGGCGCAACGCACTCCTTTGGCGAAATTTATTCTTTCGATATCGTTGCAAAATTAGGGCTAATCCCCATAGCCGTATTTTTAATAATAAGCGTGGTGGGCGCAATTTTTGCATTTAAAATAAAAAGTAAAAGTAGGTAATTTTTATGAAAATTTATAACGACGTTACGGAAATTATAGGAAAAACGCCCTTAGTTGCGGCGAAAAAATTAAAGGAAAAATTGAATTTGCAAGCCCAGCTTTTGTTAAAGTTAGAATACTTTAATCCAGCAGGCTCTATAAAAGACAGAGTAGCCCTTCAAATGATATTATCTGCTGAAGAAAACGGCACTTTATCAAGCGGAGGAACTATTATAGAACCCACCAGCGGCAATACGGGAATAGGTATTGCGGCTATTGCGGCGGCGCGCGGATATAAGGCGATAATAGTAATGCCCAATACTATGTCTAAAGAGCGAATAGCGCTTATAAAAGCTTACGGCGCAACGGTAGAATTAACCGACGGCGCTTTGGGAATGCAAGGCGCAATTAATAGAGCGGAAGAAATTAAAAACTCGCTTAAAAACGCTATAGTAGCGGGGCAATTTACAAATATAGCCAACGTAAAAGCACATTATAACACCACCGCAAAAGAGCTTTGGCAAGATACTTTCGGCAAAATAGATATATTCGTTGCAGGCGTTGGCACGGGCGGAACGCTTACGGGCGTTGCCACCTATTTAAAAGAACAAAACCCCGCAGTAAAAATAGTTGCCGTAGAACCTAAAGATAGCCCCGTGCTCTCTAAGGGCGTTGCGGGCGCACACGCTATTCAAGGTATAGGCGCAGGCTTTATTCCTAAAATTTTAAACGTTGATTTAATTGACGAAGTTTTAACCGTTTCTACTGAAGAGTGTAAAAACGCCGCAAAACTTTTGGCAAGGGAAGAAGGCTATTTGGTTGGAATATCTTCAGGCGCAGCCCTTTCGGCAGCAATACGCCTTGCAAAGCTTTCTCAAAACGCAAACAAAAATATTACCGTAATTTTACCCGATACGGGCGCAAGATACCTTTCAACCGACCTGTTCGATTAATCGTTTAAAAGTCGGCAATAATTTTGCAACTATTTAAAGGTAAAACTTAACTTAATAATACGCTTGAAAATTTAGCGTGATTGTGTTATTATATTTTTATGGACGAAAAATTTTCTAGAACGGAGCTTTTGTTTGGCGAAGGCTCGATAGAAAAACTTAATAAAAAGCACGTTGCCGTTTTCGGCGTTGGCGGCGTAGGTGGATATTGCGTAGAAGCTTTGGCTCGTTCGGGCGTTGGCAGTTTAACGCTTATAGATAGCGATAAAGTGCATATATCCAACGTTAATAGGCAAATAATAGCCACCCTTTCCAACGTGGGCGAACTTAAAGTAAACGCTTTTAAAAACCGTATTGCCGATATAAATCCCAACTGTAACGTGGTGGCAAAAGCTCAGTTTTTCATGCCTGAAAACGCCTACGAAATTAATTTTTCCACCTTTGATTACGTTATAGACGCAGTAGATACCGTTACCGCAAAAATAGAAATAATTACCCGAGCAAAAGCAAATAACGTTCCCGTAATTTCCGCAATGGGCGCAGGCAACAAAACGGACGCAACGGCGTTTGAAGTGCAAGATATTTACAAAACTTCCGTTTGCCCCTTGGCAAGAGTAATGAGAAGGGAACTTAAAAAGCGCGGCGTAGAAAACGTAAAGGTAGTTTATTCTAAAGAAGAGCCAAAAGAAAGCCAACTTTTTGAAAAGGGGAAAGCCGTTCCCGCAAGTTGTGCGTTCGTGCCTTCGGTGGCGGGGCTTATAATAGCAGGCGAAGTTATCAAAGATTTATTAAAATAAGAGCTTATAAGTAGCGGCGACTAACGCGAAAAATATCACGGCAAAACTTTATAAAGTTAAATATAATTTAAAATTAATAGCGTAAAACATTTGCTATTCCTTTTATTTTATGTTAAAATAATATGCGTTACGGGTTCAAGGCGGCGCGAACACTCAACGCCCGGCTTTGTTCACCGCTTATTAAATTCCATAGGAGGATAAATTAAATGGAAAAGAACGAAATCATTGCAAAATTTGCAACCAAAGAAGGCGACACCGGTTCACCCGAAGTGCAAATCGCACTTTTAACGGAAAGAATCAACCACTTAAACGAACACCTTAAAACTCACATTCACGACAATCACTCCCGTCGTGGTCTTTTAAAAATGGTTGGTCGTCGTCGTGGTCTTTTAGATTATTTAAAGAGCAAAGACATTGAAAGATATCGTGCAATCATTGCTGCTTTAAATTTGAGAAAGTAATTTTAAGAATAAGAGAGCGGGTTTTTTTACCACGCTCTTTTTTTCATAAATGCAATACGGCGGGTGCCGCGTTGCACAAGAACAGACAAGGAGAGATGATAAAATGATTAATTCCAAACAATTTAAATTTTCGGTTGGCGGAAGAGAAGTTATCGTAGAAACTGGCAAATACGCAGAACAAGCTAACGGCGCGTGCGTAGTTTCTTGCGGCGAAACTTCTGTTATGGTAACCGTATGTATGTCTGCTTCTCCCAGAGAAGGCATGGATTTCTTCCCTTTACAAGTGGACTACGAAGAAAAAATGTACTCAATCGGTAAAATCCCCGGCGGATTTAAAAAGCGTGAAGGCAGAGCAAGCGACAAAGCTATTTTAACTTCCCGTTTAATTGACCGCCCCTTAAGACCTTTATTCCCTAAGGGACTTTTTAACGACGTAACGGTAATTGCACAAGCTTTATCCGTTGAACCCGACGTTTCCCCCGAACCTTTGGCAATGATAGGTTCTTCTATTGCGCTTGCAATTTCCGATATTCCTTGGGCAGGACCTACCGGCTCGGTAGTAGTAGGTATGGTAGACGGCAAATACGTTATCAACCCCGACCTTGCACAAAGAGAAAAGAGCGCAATTCACTTAAACTTAGCAGGTACTAAAGACGCTATATTAATGATAGAAGCGGGCGCAAACGAAGTTTCTAACGAAGAAATGGTTGGCGCTATTATGTACGGCCATGAAGAAATTAAAAAGATTTGTGCTTATATCGAAGAAGAAATCGTTCCTGCAGTAGGCAAAGAAAAGCTTGAAATCGAACTTTATCATATTCCCGAAGAATTAGATAAAGCCGTTCGCGAATACGCAAGCGAAAAAATAGATTGGGCAATCGATACCTTCAACAGACAAGAAAGAGAACAAAGACAAAACCAAGTAGAAAAGGAAATTTTAGAACACTTTGCCGAAATTTACCCCGATAATATCCGCGAAGTAAAAGATAGCGTATATTATTTAACTAAAGAAAAGGTTCGTTCTAAGATATTTGATAAAGGCATCCGTCCCGACGGTAGAGGTCTTAAAGACATTCGTCCCATCTGGTGTGAAAGACACGTTCTTCCTAGGGTACACGGCTCGGCTGTGTTCACCCGTGGACAAACCCAAACTTTAACCACCTGTACTTTAGGTATGCTTGGCGAAGCTCAAAAATTAGAAGGTTTAGACGAAGAAACTTCCAAGCGCTATATGCACCATTATAACTTCCCCGGCTATTGCACGGGCGAAGCTAAAGCTTTAAGAAGCCCCGGCCGCCGCGAAATCGGACACGGTGCTTTGGCAGAACGCGCTCTCGTTCCCGTAATCCCTTCCGAAGACGAATTCCCCTATGCAATTCGCGTGGTAAACGATATTATGTCTTCTAACGGATCTTCTTCTATGGCTTCCGTTTGCGGCTCTACCATGGCGTTAATGGATGCAGGCGTTCCCATTAAAAACCCCGTAGCAGGCGTTGCAATGGGCTTAATTAAAAATCAGGAAACGGGCGAATTCAGAGTATTAACCGATATCCAAGGCTTAGAAGACTTCCTTGGCGATATGGACTTTAAGGTTGCAGGTACTGTAAACGGCATAACCGCTATTCAAATGGATATTAAAATTAAAGGTATATCCGAAGAAATTATGCACACCGCAATCAATCAAGCAAACGAAGGAAGACAATTCATCCTTTCAAAAATGCTTGAAGTCGTTCCCGAAGTTTCCCCCGCACTTTCCGTATACGCTCCCAAGATTATCAACTTTGAAATCGATCCCGAAAAAATCGGCGACGTTATCGGTAAACAAGGCTGCGTAATCAAAAAGATTATGGAAGAAACGGGCACTCAAATCGACTTTAATCAAGACGATAGCGGCAGAGGCTATATTTCCACTACCGGACCTATCGAAAACGCAGAACGCGCAAAGGCAATTATTATGTCTATCGCGCACGATCCCGAAGTTGGCGATATGTTCGTAGGTACCGTAGTAAGAATTTTAACCTTTGGTGCTTTCGTAGAATTTGCTCCCGGCAAAGACGGTATGATTCACATCTCCAAGCTTTCCAACAAGCGCGTTGAAAAGGTAGAAGACGTTGTAAATATCGGCGACACCGTAAAAGTTGAAATTATTAAAATCGGCGAAAAGGGCATTGATTTAAAACTTTTAGAAAAACTTGACTAATAATAAAAAGCCTTACCAAGCGGTAAGGCTTTTTTAATATTCTGAAATTCCTAAAATGTAGTCCGATTTAACGTCTAAAAACTTACAAAGCTTTGCCAACGTGTCTAGTGCGGGAAAAACGTTAAGCTTCATATATTTAGAAACGGTTTGTGCTGAAACGCCTATTGCGGCGGCAATTTCTTTTTGCGAAAATTTACTTTGCTTAATACTTTCCCTAAGTCGCTCTTGTATTTGTGCTAACGTCATAAAAACCCCCTTAACTAATCTTAATATGTTAAAATTATCGCATAATATACGATTTTTTACTTGACAATCGTATAATAGGTGATTTATAATTTTATTAACTAAAGAAAAAGGCGGTGTTTATATGAGATGTTTTATTCATCAACAAGAAGAAGCTATAAGCGTTTGTAAAAAATGCGGCAAGGCAATGTGCGTAAATTGCTCTGCGTACAGTAACCATAGCGGTATATGCCCAGAATGTAGAAGAGATGAATTCGTTCTACAAGCAGAAGGTTTGCGGAAAGAATTATCATCCATACCTATAAGACTTGTAGGTTGGATACTCTTTACTATAGTGTTGGCTATAACAGTAGTTGGATTATTTATCGGCGTATATAAAATTGTTAAAATTATAAATGAAAAGAGAAAAATGACAGATACGTTAACTCATTTAGATAGCGAAATTGCTAAACTTAATAAAGCTTTACAACAAGGTAAAAGCATAATTTAATAAACGTAGCGGGAGCAAAAATTGCTCCCGCTCTCTTTTTATATTAAAGGTAAAAACGGTGTTCGTTTGCGTATATTACGGGGGTAATTACGTTAAAAACGCAATAGCGCCCTTAAAAATGGCGTATGCTATAGCCCGTTTGTATTCGTTGGAATTTAAAAGCTTTTCGTCTTGCTCGTTAGATAAAAAACCGCACTCCACCAAAACGGAAGGGGCGGAGGTGCATTTTAGCATATAATAATCGCCGACAAGCGCGCTGCCAATCTTTACGCACTCGTCCATACCGTTTAACGCTTTTTGCACGCTTTCTGCCAACGCCTTGCCGCTTTGACTACTTTTATCGTAAAACGCCTGACCGCCCCTGCGTGATTTTAACGGACACGCGTTTTGGTGAATGGAAATTACCATATTTGCGTTGCTCTCTTCAATTATCTTTTTTCTCGCCTTCATATCCCGCATTTTAAAGCCTTTGGTGGGTATTCCGTAAAGACCGCCCTCCGTTTTTCGCGTAAGTACAGCTAAAAAACCCGCCTCGCTAAAATACTCTTGTAAATATCTTGCAATTTTAAGGTTAATATCGCTTTCTTTAACTTTGCTTTCAACACCCAAAACGCCTGCGTCAATTCCGCCGTGCCCCGCGTCGATAACAACGGTAAAACGCCCTTTTGCATTCGCCGCCGCCGCGCTGCTAAAAAAGCCGCAAACAGCGCCTATTGCAATTATAATTGCAAATAAAATAAAAATACTCTTTTTAACGGTTAATATTTTCACGCTAATATTGTACTTAACGATTGATTTTTTTATGATTGTATGGTAAAATTATATTGAAAGATTATTCGCAAAAAATTTTAAAGTTTTCACGGTAAAAATATGTTCAATTTCAACACGGTAATCCCGCCCGAAAAAGCAAAAATAATAAGTCCCGTAACCTTGGCGTTTATAGGCGACGCAGTTTATTCTTTGTACATTAGGGAAAAGTTGGTTTTATCCGCCGACTACAAAGCGGGCGATTTGCAAAAATTATCTTCTAAAATAGTTTCGGCGCACGGTCAAAGCCAACTTTTAGAAAGAGTTATTTTAAAGTTTACCGAAGAGGAAACGGAAATTTTTAAGCGTGGAAGAAACGCCAAAAAGGGCACTAAAGCCAAAAACGCAAGCGTAGCCGAATACAACCGATCAACGGGGTTCGAAGCCGTTTTGGGTTATTTGTATTTAATGGGCAACTATGAAAGAATCGACGAATTATTAGGAGAAGAATAATGAAAACGGAAGGCAGAAACGCCGTTTTAGAACTTTTAAAAACGGAAAAAAATATCGAAAAAATAATGCTTGAAAAAAATCCGCAAGGCTCGCTTAACAAAATTTTTGCCGAAGCGAGAAAGGCAAACATCCGCGTTCAATTCGTCGATAGAAGGGTATTGGACAAAGAAAGCGTTACCGGCAAACACCAAGGCGTAATAGCGTTTGCATCCGATTACGAATATTCTAATTTAGACGAAATTATCGCCTCAAAAAGCGAAAAGGGCGGCTTTATAATTTTGTGCGACGGAATAGAAGACGTTCATAATTTGGGCTCTATTATAAGGGTAGCCGAATGTGCGGGAGCAAACGGCGTTATAATACCTTCAACCAACTCCGCAAGCGTAACGGAAGCGGTAATTCGCATATCCGCTGGGGCGGCTAATCATATGAAGGTTGCAAAGGTAAATTCCATTAACCGCGCAATAGATATTTTAAAGGACAACGGCTATTGGCTCTACGCGTTAGAAGCCGACGGAACGGATATTTATAAAGCCGATTTATCGGGCAACGTTGCGTTAGTTATAGGCGGAGAAGATAGCGGCGTTAAGCGCTTAACGAGAGAAAAGTGCGACTATACTTTATCCTTGCCGTTAAAAGGAAAGGTAAATTCGTTAAACGCATCCGTCGCGCTTGGAATTGCCGCGTACGAAGTTTTAAAAACGAGATTGTAATTATGGAAGACGAAGCATTAATTAACCTTGCGCTAAGCGGCGACGAAAAGTCGCTTGAAGAGCTTTTAAAAAGATATAAAAAAATGGTGCTTTCAATAACCAGAAAATTTTCGTTATACGGATTTGAAAGCGAAGATTTAGTGCAAGAAGGTATGTGCGGATTATACGCCGCAATAATCGGTTTTAAAAAGGGGCAGCAGGCAAAATTTTCCACCTACGCCTATTCGTGCGTAAAAAATCGCATTATAGATTTAGCTAAAAAGCACGCCAAACAAAATCAAAGAACGGGCGGCGAAGAACAGCTTATAAAAAAGAAAGGCAAGTGGGAAGAGGTTGACTTTGAACAAATTTTAGATAAAAGCGACGGTCCTGAAATTAAGCTTATCAAAAAGGAAAGCAGTAGCGAATTTTTGCTAAAAATAAGCAAAATTTTGTCTTCGTTAGAATATAGGGTAATAGTGGCGTATATGGACGGGTTAACGTTAACGGAAATTGCCCAAGCTTTAAACAAAAGCAAAAAGAGCGTAGATAACGCCCTTACCCGTTCAAAAAAGAAAATAGAAAAATTATTTAGGGAGGAATAAATGGCGTATCTTGCGTTTTACCGTACCTTTCGCCCCTCGACTTTAAGCGAAGTCGTAAGGCAAGAGCACGTAGTTAAAATTTTAACAAACCAAATAGAAACGGGCAAAGTAGGGCATGCGTATCTATTTTGCGGACCGCGCGGCACGGGTAAAACTTCCGTTGCCAAAATATTTGCGCGCGCAATAAACTGCCAAACTCCCGTAAACGGATCGCCTTGCGGTAAGTGCGAAACTTGCAAAGCGCTTGCAAAGGGCAACAATTTGGATATAACCGAAATAGACGCTGCGTCTAACAACGGCGTAGACGAAATGCGTGATTTGCGTGAAAAGGTGCAATATCCCCCCGTGGCAGGCAAATATAAAGTTTATATCATAGACGAAGTTCACATGTTAACGGCTTCGGCTTTTAACGCCGTTTTAAAAACGTTAGAAGAACCTCCCCGCCACGCAGTATTCATTTTGGCAACTACCGAACCGCAAAAAATTCCAGCAACTATACTTTCCCGCTGTATGCGCTTCGATTTTAAACTTATTCCCCAAAAGGATTTAGAAGAGCATATCAAATACGTTTTCGATAAAACGGGAAAGGAATACGAAGAAGAAGCCGTTGCTGCAATAGCCCGTGCAGGCGCAGGTAGCTGCCGCGATAGTTTATCCATTGCCGATATGTGCGCTTCCTATTCGCAAGGCAAACTAACCTACGAAGACGTAAACGCCGTTTTAGGTTCGGCAGATTTTAACAAGGTTGCCGAAATTATATCCCATATTTTAAACGAAAACGCACCTTCGGCGCTATCCGACGTTGAATATACCCTATCTACGGGTAAAAGCGTAGGCGTTCTAATTAGGGATATGCTAAACCTTTTAAACAACGTTGCAATAGTAAAAACGTGCAAAAACTCGCGTGAAATAGTAAATCTTCCCGTAGAAACTTACGATAAAATTAAAGCTATTGCCGACGGCGCAAACGGACATAAAATATTAAGGGTAACCGAAATTTTAGCAAAAGCCGAAACGGATATGCGCTACGCCTTAAACGGAAGAATAACGCTTGAAACGGCGGTTTTAAAATGTTCTATGCCCGAAAGCGATTATAATATCGACGCGTT
>JAGAMH010000041.1 GCA_017624815.1 Clostridia bacterium | reverse complement strand
CCTTTTAACCTTTTGCCCATATCGGGAATTGCCGCCTTTAACGCTTCGGTTGCTATTTTCGGCAACACCTCGTTAAGAGGAGCAAACGTCGTTCCGCCACCATACGTGGGGATAACCTCACCAAATGATTGAGAAATTTTATCTTTAGAAAAATCTTTAAAAAGTTGAACGGGTGCGTTGTAATTTTTACCGCCAAGTTCATAAGCTCTACGTTCAATTTTTCGTTGAAATCTCATGCCCGCAAATAAATCGTCAGCGCCAAAGTCGCTTGCTTTCATTTGAACCATTAAAGCCGAGTTGGAATTCATACCGTTACGAGTGTAATAACTCATTCCGTTAGTTACCACTCCTCCTTTTTCACTTGAAGAAGGTATAACCACTCCACCTGGGCACATACAAAATGTAAATACCGTTCTTTCGTGCGCGTGAGAAACGAGCTTATAATCCGCTGCGGGTAGTAAATTATAATTCTTGCCGTATTGAGCAAAACTTATTTTTTCATTTAAATGCTCAATCCTAACGCCAATTGCAAAATCTTTAGCAATCATTTCAACGCCATGGTTTGCAAGCATTTCAAACGTATCTCGCGAAGAATGCCCTAACGCTAAAACGACACCGTCGATATCTTCTTCCCACTCAATTCCTTCAACTAAGTTTTTCAATTTAATACTTTTTACTACGCCGTCCTTAAAATTAAAGCCATAAAAAAGCGTATTAAAGTAATACCTTGCGCCGTTGTTTTGCAAATACTCACGAATATTTTTTAATACGTCTTTTAAAATATCACTACCAACATGTGGTTTATTTAAATATAAAATTTCCTCAGGCGCACCGAATTTTGCAAAAATTTCTAAAACGTCGCGGTTTAAACCGTCTTTGGTTTGAGTATTTAATTTTCCGTCGGAAAACGTTCCCGCTCCGCCTTCGCCAAATTGTACGTTGCAATTTTCGTTTAAAATTCTATTATTTATAAAGTCGTTTACAGATTTAGTTCTATCGTCAACGCAACCGCCGCGCTCTATTATAATAGGCGTAAAACCGTGTTCTACTAACCTTATCGCGCAGCATAGTCCCGCAGGTCCGCTACCTACGACGGCAATTTTAGGATTTGTTTTAATCTTTTCAAACTGCTTTACTTCTTCCATATAACTTTCTGAAGAAAAAGCTATTGAATACAACCAAAACAAGTTGTTTTTATCGCGGGCGTCTAACGATTTTTTTATTATTTTTAAATACTTTACCTTTTTACCTAAATTCTTTTCGGCAATTTTAATTAAATCGTTTTGTGGTTTTAAAATATTTAGTTTTACGTTATCAAGTCTTTTAATCATTTTAATCTTTTACTTATTACTTCCGCTACAGTATACGCACTAGTAAACGCCCAATGCAAGTTGTATCCGCCGCACTCGCCATCTACGTCTAAAACCTCGCCTGCAAAAAATAGATTTTTACAAAGCTTGCTTTCCAACTCTTCAGAAACGTCTTTCATATCAACTCCGCCCTTTGTTACTTGAGCATAATCAAACCCTAAACTACCAACTACGGGTAAGGTAAAGTTTTTTAAAAGTGCCGCAATTACCAATTCGTCGCTCGTGTTAGCTCTTTTAATAATCGCTCTACCAACTTGATTATGCAAAGTACCGGAAAGCAACTCGCTATTATCGTATCCCAACGCCTTTTTGCGGCGAATATCTTCGGCAATATTTTCAACGTTTGGTAAAAATTCAATACTTAAAATTACGTTTTGCTTGTCAACTAAATAAGGCGAAATTGCAAATACCGCGTTGCCTGATACTCCGTAATCGGTAAAAATTAAATCGCCCCTTTTCTTGGCTAAAATTTTACCGTTAGAAATTGCAGATAATACGCAATCTACCCTTATACCTTTTAACGTTTTAATATGTTTCGTTTCAGTTTTTAATTGCACCAAAGACGGATATAGCGGCGTTATTTTATGCCCAAATTTTTCAGCTAACGCATAAGAAGTACCGTCCGTTTTAAATTGTTTTTGAGCCTTTCCGCCCACGCATAACACTACGTAATTAGCATAAACGCAACTATCGTTTGATAAGCTTAAAGTAAATCGTCCGTTTTCAGATTTTACATCAATTACTTTAGTGGAAAGCTTTACGTTTATATTAGCCCGCTTTAAATCGCCAATTAAGCTATCGCAAAGAGCTGAAGCTTGTTTGCCTCCCGGATATACCCTTCCTTGCTCGTCGGCAATTAATATACACTTAAAAAGGTTCTTTTCCGTACTTAACGCCGTTTGAGAACAAGTAATATTTTCTACGAGTTTCTTATTTCCGCCAAAATACTTGTCCGACGACATATTAACGTTAGTTACATTGCCTTGTCCGTTACCGGTTGCTGCAAGTTTTTTACCTAATCTATCACACGCGTCGATTACCGTTATTTTTGCTTTTTTATTAAGTTCTGAAAGGCGCGAAGCGCAAGAAAGCCCTGCCGCTCCGCCACCTATAATTGCTATATCAAATTTTTCCATAACTTTACCTAAATTAATTGTATAACAGTTTAACAAAACTGTCAACCTTTAAGGGCAAATAATATCTCTTTCAATTTTTCAAGATGCAACTCTTCGTCTAATATTATTCTATAAATTACCGCTTTTACCCTTTCACTTTTAAGTAAAGCGAGCATTTTTTTATAACCTTTAATTGCTTGTATTTCTCCGCGGATATCGTCTTCTATCATACAAACGGGGCTTGTGGAATAGCTTACGAATTTAGCCGAATAAAAATTAAAAGCAGTGCTTGGATTTTGCGCAAACACGGGCAAAGCACCTAAAGCTAAAATTGTTTCCCCCAATAGTTTTAAGTGCATCATTTCTGCAACTGCAATACTTTGCAAATCTTCGGCAAAATGATTAAACCCTTTTGCGTTTAAATGAAAACTATGATAAACGTATTGTAAAATCGTATTTAATTCACTCGTAGAAGAAGCGTACGCAGGCGATATTACCCTTAATGAATAACAATCTTCCGAAATTAATTCTAAAGAAGGATAAGGCAAATTTGCAATCAACGGTTTAGGCATTTTTACTCCTAATATCTTTTTTATCACAATATTCAAAAACTTTAAAAATGGACACAAAAAAATGCGTTATGGACTAACGCATTTTTTAATATTTAAAGTACTTTTTTAAGAAAATTACCCGTGTAACTATTTTCTACCTTGGCTATAACTTCGGGTGAACCGGTTGCAAGAACCGTGCCACCTTTATCCCCGCCTTCCGGCCCTAAATCTATAATCCAGTCGGCAGTTTTAATTACGTCTAAATTATGTTCGATAACTAAAACGGTGTTGCCACCGCTACGTAGTCTGGCCATAATTTTAACTAATTTTTCCACGTCGTAACTGTGCAACCCCGTAGTGGGCTCGTCTAAAATATAGAACGTTTTGCCCGTACTTCGTTTAGAAAGCTCTGTGGCAAGTTTTACTCTTTGAGCTTCTCCGCCAGATAAAGTAGTTGCGCTTTGCCCTAATTTTATATAGCCCAAACCAACGTCGCATAAAGTTGATAACTTATTATAAATAGAGGTTACAGGTTTAAAAAATTCAGCGGCTTCTTCTACCGTCATTTCCAAAACGTCGGAAATGCTTTTGCCTTTATATTTTACTTCTAAAGTTTCTCGGTTATAGCGTTTGCCGCCACATACTTCGCATGGAACGTAAATATCGGGCAAGAAGTGCATTTCAATTTTTAATATGCCGTCGCCTTGACAATGTTCACATCTTCCACCTGCAATATTGAAGGAAAAACGTCCACTTTTATATCCCCTTTCTTTTGCGTCGGGGGTTGCGGCAAACAAGTCGCGAATCATTGTAAATACTCCCGTATAAGTTGCGGGATTACTTCTCGGCGTTCTACCTATAGGTTGTTGGTCTATTGCAATTATTTTATCAAAATATTCAAGACCTTCAAAACTATCGGCTTTGCCTAAAACTTGTCGTGCGCCGTTTAAATTATTTGCAAGGTAGGGGTAAATTATTTCATTTACTAAACTTGATTTCCCCGAACCAGAAACGCCCGTAACGGCAGTTATTAAACCAACGGGAATTTGAACGTTTACGTTTTTAAGATTGTTTTGCTTACATCCGTTTACTTTTAGCCATCTTCCGTCGGCAACGGCTCTTACGGGCGGAACTTCTATTTTCTTTCTACCTGCAAGGTAATCGCCCGTTATAGATTTAGGCTCGTTCATAATATCCTGTTGCGTTCCGCAAGCAACGACTTCTCCGCCGTGAACGCCCGCCATAGGACCGATATCTACGATATAGTCGGCAGCCTTTATGGTATCTTCGTCGTGTTCAACCACTATTAAAGTGTTGCCCAAATCCCTAAGACCTTCTAACGAACGCAAAAGTTTTTCGTTATCTCTTTGATGCAACCCAATACTCGGCTCGTCTAAAATATATAAAACGCCCGTTAATGCGCTACCTATTTGAGTTGCCAATCTTATTCGCTGACTTTCGCCGCCCGAAAGAGTTGCAGCGCTTCGAGAAAGCGTTAAATAGCCAAGTCCAACGTTTTCCAAAAAGCTTATACGACTATCTATTTCCTTTATAATACTATCGGCAATAAGGTGTTCCGTTTGATTAAAGAAACTAAAATCGGCGTAAGATTTTAAATCGTCAACGGACATTTCGCATACTTCGGCAATGTTTTTGCCGCCTACGGTTACTGCCAACGCTTCTTTTTTAAGACGTTTACCTTTGCAACAAGGACAATCGGAAGTGCGCATGTAGCGCTCTATATCCCACTTGACGCTATCGGAAGACGTTTGATTATATCTTCTTTGAAGGTTAGTAGCAAAGCCTTCCCACGAGGTTTTATAACTACCAGTAAAGCGATAAGCGTTATACGCTAAATCGATTTTTTCACCACCATTGCCGAACATTAACATATCGTATACGCTTTCAGGTAAATCTTTTACGGGAGTATCTAACGAGAATCCGTAAACTTTAGATAGCGAATTTAAATACATTTGAGTCATAGCGGAAGAATCCAAATTCCAACCGCTAATTTTAATAGCACCTTCACGCAAGGTTTTAGTTTTATCGGGACAAATTAAATCGGGATCGACAACTTGTTTAAAACCTAAACCGTAACACTCTGGGCATGCCCCCCAAGGCGTGTTAAAAGAAAACAATCTCGGTTCTATTTCTTCTATCGAAATCCCGCAATCGGGACAAGCGTAGTTTGTGGAAAACAACTCTTCCGTTTCTCCACTTTCTATTACCACCAGCCCCGAAGCTAAATTTAATGCGTTTTCTAAACTGTCAGTAAGGCGCTTTAAAATACCTTCTTTTATAATTAAACGGTCTACTATTACCGAAATATTATGCCTAATATTTTTTTCTAAGTGAATATCTTCTTGCAAATCGTATATAGAGCCGTCGATTTTTACTCTGCCGTATCCGCTCTTTTTATAGCCAGCAAGCTCTTTAACAAACTCGCCCTTTTTGCCGCGCACTACGGGGGCTTCAACCATTATCTTACTGCCCGTAGGCATAAGCATAACTCTATCGGCAATTTCGTCTACAGATTGTTTCCTTATCTCCCTTCCGCATTTGGGGCAATGGGGAATACCTACCCTTGCAAAAAGCAAACGGAAATAGTCGTAAATTTCCGTAACAGTTCCAACCGTTGAACGAGGGTTATGCGAAGTAGTTTTTTGGTCGATTGAAATTGCAGGAGAAAGCCCTTCGATAAGTTCTACGTCGGGTTTTTCCATTTGACCTAAAAACTGCCTTGCGTAAGACGATAAGCTCTCTATATACCTTCTTTGACCTTCTGCAAAAATAGTATCGAAAGCGAGCGTTGATTTTCCGCTACCAGAAAGCCCTGTAAATACCGTTAAAGTATTGCGCGGAATATGCACGTCTATATTTTTTAAGTTGTTTTCTTTTGCGCCTTTAACGAAAATTTCTTCTTTCATAATTTATTTTTTACTCTGCAATAATTTTTTGCGCAATTGCGCTATAGTATCTCTTATTTCAATCGCTTTTTCAAAGTCAAGCTGAGCGGAAGCGACCTTCATAAGAGCCTTTAATTTTTCAATTTCGTCGGGAATATCCTTTAACTTAACGTCGTCGCCAACCGATTTTTTGTTAGTAATAGAAAGCGAACTTTTAACTTCTTTAATAATAGTTTTAGGAACTATTCCGTGCTTTTCGTTGTATTCGTTTTGTATTTTTCTACGGCGATTAGTTTCGTCGATCGCACGTTTCATACTTCCCGTTACCACGTCGGCGTACATTATAACTCTGCCTTTAGCGTTTCGCGCAGCTCTTCCTATCGTTTGCACGAGAGAAGTTTCACTACGCAAAAAGCCTTCTTTATCGGCGTCTAAAATTGCTACGAGCCTAACTTCGGGAAGGTCTAATCCTTCTCTTAAAAGGTTAATGCCGCATAAAACGTCAAACTCACCCGTTCGCAACCCGTTTATAATATCTATTCTTTCTAACGTATCAATATCGCTGTGCATATAGCGCACTTTTAGGCCGTGTTCTTTTAAATAGTCGGTTAAACTTTCCGCCATTTTTTTGGTCATCGTAGTAACCAAAACCCTGCCTTTTTGCGCTATTTCAGTTTTGATTTCACCCAACAAATCGTCAATTTGACTCTTCGTAGGTCTTATTTCTACATTTGGATCTAAAAGCCCCGTTGGACGAATTAACTGCTCTACCGTTTGCCCCGATTGTTCCATTTCGTAAGGGGCTGGCGTTGCAGAAACGCAAATTAATTGCGGCACTCTTTGGTCGAATTCTTCAAAGGTTAAGGGGCGGTTATCGTATGCGGATTTTAATCTAAAACCGTATCCAACCAAGTTATCTTTTCTAGATCTATCACCATGGTACATTGCGCGTATTTGAGGGATAGTCATATGGCTTTCGTCTATGAACACCAAGAATTTACCTGCAGGAAAATAGTCCAAAAGCGTAAACGAAGGTTCACCAGGCGATCTTCCGTCGAAGTATCTACTGTAGTTTTCAACGCCGCTACAATAGCCTATTTCACGCATCATTTCCAAATCGTAAGTGGTGCGCTGTTCTAAGCGTTGCGCTTCTAAAAGCTTGCCCGTATCTTTGAAGGCTTGCACCTCGTCTTTCATATCGCACGTTATCATTTCCAACGCTTTTTCCATTCTATCCGAACCAACGGCGTAATGGCTTGCGGGGAATATTAAAACGTGTTTTAATTCGGAAATTATTTTACCCGTTAAAGCTTCTTCTTCGCAAATTCTTTCAATTTCGTCGCCGAAAAATTCAACTCTTATTGCTATTTCCGAATTGCTTGCAGGGAATATTTCTACGGTATCGCCACGCACTCTAAAAGATGAACGCTGAAAATCTATATCCCTTCTAACGTATTGAATTGCTACTAATCGCTTAATAAGCTCGTCGCGCTCCATAATATCACCCGGGCGCAAGGAAACGGATAAACGGAAATATTCTTCTGGCGCACCTAAGCCGTATATACAAGAAACGGACGCAACAACTATTACGTCTTCCCTTTCACCTAAAGAGCTTGTTGCCGAATTTCTAAGCTTATCTATTTCGTCGTTTAAGCTCATATCCTTTTCAATATAAGTATCGGTAGAAGGTATATAGCTTTCCGGTTGATAATAATCGTAATATGAAACGAAATATTCAACTCTGTTTTCGGGGAAGAATTCTTTAAACTCGTTACAAAGTTGAGCGGCAAGCGTTTTATTGTGCGCAATTACTAGCGTGGGACGGTTTACGTTTTTTATTACGTTAGCCATGGTAAAAGTTTTACCGCTACCCGTAACGCCCACTAACACTTGCGTTCTTATTCCGTCTAATACACCTTCGGTTAATTTTTCTATTGCCTGCGGTTGATCGCCCGTAGGTTTAAATTTTGAGTGTAATTTAAATTCCATATAAACAAACGTTCCTTTTTGTATTATACCCCAAAATAACGATAATTACAAGTAAATTACAATAAAAAAGAGCTAACAAAATTTTAGCTCTTTTTATCGTTACGTTTCTATGTTAGGTGATACCGTAGGGAAATTAATCCAAAAAATTGAACCTTTACCTTTTTCGGAATCAGCGCCGAATTCAAACGAGTGCTTATTTAATATGTTTTTTACTATATAAAGCCCTAAGCCACTACCTTTTACAGGGCGCGCGTGTTCTTCTTTAACCCTATAATATCTTTCCCAAATAGCGTGTAAATTTTCTTTTGAAATACCAACGCCAGTATCTTTTACGGAAAATTTAATTCTATCGTTTATAGGATCGTTTTTAAGGCTAATATATACCGTTTTATCTTCGCCCGTATAATTTACCGCGTTAGACACAAGATTGTATATAACTTGTCCAATTTTTTCTTCGTCGGCAAATGTATATAAATCGGTGTCGATATCTACCATAAAAGAATAACCTTGAGTTTCACGCAAGTAATCGAACTTAGAAATTACGCCGTATAAAAATTCCGTTAAATTAAATACTTTTTTGTTTATCGTATCAATGTTTGACGAGATTTTAGAAACGTTTAAAACGTCGTTTACAAGCCCGGTAAGCCTATCCGCTTCGTCGATAATTACGTTTAAATGCTGTTCGCGCTTTTCGGGATTATCCCCCGATATTTCTTTAATCATTGACGCGTAAGCTTTAATCATAGTTAGCGGCGTTTTTAAATCGTGAGAAACGTTTGCTAAAAGCTCTTTTTGAAAAATTTCCGACTTCTTTATTTCGTCTTTGGCATAATTTAGCGTATCGGCAAGCTGAGCTACTTCTTGATAATCGGTTGCTACAAAATTAACTTCGTAATTGCCCTTTGCCATTTTTTCCGCCGTTGCCGACATACTCTTAATAGGCGTTGAAAGCTTTTGCGCAACCGAATAAGATATTATAAACGCAATAACTAAAACTACCGAACTTATTATAAAAAGATAATTTCGCAACGTTCGCGTAGTTGAATTAATTAAAGTTAGCTCGTACCTTATTAAAAGATAACACTTTTCACCGTAATCAACTTGCGCAACGTAGTTTAAACTGTCGTTTCCGTTAAATATAACCGCAGTATTATCATCAACGAATGTTAGTTTACTTTCAATAAATTTAACGACCTCGTCGCCGTTTTCAAGCGAACTTTCAAAAGGCAATATGGCTTCGCCACGCTTAGTTATAAGTAAAATAATTGCATCTTCTCTTTCTTCAGCTTGTTTAATATAGTCGTCTATAAGCGGCGCGCCCGCAGGTTGATAACGTGATATTACTTCTATAACGTCTTTACCCGTAGTTTCCAATCTGCTTTGAATTTGAGATGTGAATACTCCGCCTATTATAAAATAACTTATAAAAGTTACTAAAAAAACTATAAGAAGGGAAAATAGCGAAAAATTAAGCCATAGCCTAAAATTCATACTGCGAATTTTTTTAAATTTTTCGGGCTTTTTATTCAACTTCAAATTTATAACCTAATCCCCTTAAAGTTACTATAAATTTACGGTATTGTTTTAAATTGCTTCTTAACATTTTAATATGCGTGTCAACCGTTCTGTCGTCGCCGTAAAAATCAAACCCCCACACGTCCATTAAAAGTTTCTCACGAGTTATTGCAATTCCTTTATTTTTAACGAGATAGAATAAAATTTCGTATTCTTTTGGAGTGAGAACTATCTTTTCTCCATCTACGTAAACGTTCCTGCCAGCAATATCGATATCCAACCCTTCAAAAGTAATAACGCCGTTAGAAACTTCTTGTTCAACCTTTTTTCTTTTAGTTACTGCAGCTATTCTAGCCATAACTTCTTTAGGTGAAAAGGGCTTGGTAACGTAGTCGTCTGCGCCTATTTCAAAGCCAAAAAGTTTATCATATTCTTCGCCGCGGGCAGAAAGCATGATTACGGGAACGTCTTTAACCTTTTTAATTTCCTTTACCGCAGAGAATCCGTCGAGTTTAGGCAGCATAACGTCCATTAAAATAATATCGTAGTCGTTTTCCCTACACATTTTAACGGCTTGCATACCGTCGGAAGCTTCGTAAGCTTCGTTGCCTTCAAACTCGATATATTCCTTTAAAACGTTTCTTATCATAACTTCGTCGTCTACTACTAAAACTTTCATTATTGCTTCTCCGCTTTTTTATTTTATACTTATATGTAAACCATTTTAAGTAATATTATTTACATATTTATGAAATATGCGTGAAAATTTTGGATATTTTTAAAAATTATAGCATAAAAAACTTTTCAAGTCAAACGAACAAACGTTTCAAAAACGGTTGACAAAAGTTTTAAAGGGTGATATAATCTCAATATAAACATTTGTTCGCATTACTAAAAACGGGTAAATTTTAGTAAAATGCGTAAAAGAAATACTATGTTGGATACTGAAAGACTGCAAATTTTAACTGAAAGTGCCAAATACGACGTTTCTTGCTCCTATTCGGGTTCTAAACGGGTGAACACGAAAAACGGACTTGGTAACGCTTCCGTCGGGGGAATATGCCACTCCTTTACTCCTGACGGAAGGTGTATTTCTTTACTTAAAATTTTAATGAGCAACGAATGTATATATAATTGTGAATATTGCCCCAACCGTTCGTCGGCAGACGTTCCAAGGGCTAGAACCACCCCCGAAGAAATTTGCGAGCTTGTTATTAATTTTTACAAGAGAAATTATATCGAGGGGCTTTTTTTATCTTCCGCCGTTTTCCAAACACCAAACAAAACTATGGAACTTTTAACAGAAACGGTTATTAAGCTTAGAAAGGTTTATAATTTTAACGGATATATTCATTTAAAGGGAATTCCCCACGCCGACACCGACCTTATGATTAAGGCGGCTAGATACGTTGATAGAATGAGTTATAACATAGAGCTTCCTTCCGAAAGTTCGCTAAAACTACTTGCGCCGCAAAAAACGCGCGATAGCTTAATTACTCCCATGAAAAAGCTATATTCGGCGCAAATTTACGATAGAGAAAATAAAATTAAAAAGAATAAAGTTATACCCGCAGGTCAAACCACGCAAATGATTATAGGCGCTTCTCCCGAAAGCGACGGGCAAATTCTGCGTCTTAGCGAAGCTCTTTACAGAAAAATGCAGTTGAAAAGAGTTTATTTTTCTTCCTACATACCAGTAGTTGAAAGCCCCATTCTCCCAACTAAAACCGCAGGGCTATTAAGAGAGCACCGCTTATATCAAGCCGATTGGCTTATTCGCTTTTACGGATTCGACGTTAAAGAAATTTGCGACGAGAACGAGAATTTATCGGAAGAATTCGATCCTAAATGTCATTGGGCGCTTAAAAATATGCACCTTTTTCCCGTTGAAATTAACACGGCACCGTTAGAAATGCTTTTGCGCGTTCCCGGAATAGGAGCTAAAGGAGCATATAAAATTATTGAAGCAAGAAGATTTTGTAAACTCGACTTTGATAATTTAGCAAAAATGCGCATAGTATTAAAGAGAGCGAAGCATTTTATAACCTGTAAAGGCAAATTTTACGGTGCTGACGGCTATTCGCAAATAAAATGTTGCTTAATGCTTGAAGATAAAAGCCGCAATTGCGAACAACTTAGTTTGTTTTCAACTCGTGAAAACGCTATTAGCGCGCTTAGTGGAGAATTATGATTATATATTTAACTGACGGCAGTTTACAAAATTTTTACACCGCCGTGTTTTACGCATATAATAAGAAAAACTGCATAATAACTTCAAACGAAAACGTTCAACTCACTTTTGATAGCCAACTTGTAAAAGTAACTACCGAACACGACAAAGTTAAAAGGGTTATTAATAAATTAAAGGAATTTGACGACCTTGCAGAAGACGAAGTATCTTTAGTTTTGAGAAGCTACGACGACTTAAAAGAACAAACGGCGTTTGAATATATTAAACTTTTGGTAAAAACGCAAAAGCCCATTCGCGGAAACCTTTCTCATCCCACCGTTTTGGAAATGGACGATTTACGGCGTAAAGTAACAACGGAAATACACCATTTTAAAGGTTTTTTACGGTTTATGGAAACTGAACAGGGCATACTTTACGCACCTTTTTCTCCCGATAACGACGTAACGGACTTTTTATGTGCACATTTTGCCGAAAGATTAAAAATGCAAAAATTCGTTATTCACGACGTAAAGCGCAAAAAAGCCGCAATGTACGACGGGAACAGTTGGATTTTGCAAAACGTTGGCGAAGCGGAAGTTTATTTATCTCAATATGAAAAAGTTTTTGAATCTTTATGGAAAAAATATTACAATTCAGTTAACATTAAAGAGCGCCCACACGAAAAGCAAATGAAAGGATATATGCCCGTAAGGT
>JAGAMH010000040.1 GCA_017624815.1 Clostridia bacterium | reverse complement strand
ATTTCGGGGATAACTTCGTTTGAGCGACGAATAAGCACCTTGCTGCCTATTTTTACCCTTTTACGCAAAATGTCGCCAAAGTTGTTAAGCGTTGCTTTTTTAACCGTTGCCCCGCCCAAATCGACTGGTTCGACTATTGCAAGCGGAGTAAGCTTGCCCGTTCTGCCAACTTGCCAAATTACGTCTTTTACCTTAGTTTCGCTCTCTTCTGCTTCAAATTTGTACGCCGTTGCCCAGCGGGGGAATTTATCCGTGTAGCCAAGCGTTTCACGCTCTGCCGAATCGTTTAGTTTAATAACTGCGCCGTCGGTTAAAACGTCGAGCGATTTTCGCTCTAATTCTATCTCTTCAACGGCGGATATTACCGCGTCTTCGCTGTTGCATACGCGCACGAAGTTAAAAACTTTAAAGCCCTGTTCTTTTAAAAATTCAAAATACTTTTCCTGCGTTTTGGGTAGGTCGTACTCCATGTAATTTACGTTGTAAAATAAAATTTCAGGCTTTCTTGCCGCCGTTACTTTAGGGTCTAAATTGCGAATTGCTCCAGCCACGGCGTTGCGCGCGTTTTTAAGTTTTTCGGTTGCCGTTTGATTGTATTTTTCTAAAACGGAAAGGCGTATTATCGCTTCGCCTTGCACTTCTAAAAGTCCTTTATAAGGTATGGTAAGCGGAAAGCTTTTTATAGTTAAGCATTGTGCGGTTACGTCTTCGCCGTAAACGCCGTTGCCGCGAGTGGTTGCCCTAACGAACTTGCCCTTATCGTAAGTTAAGCACATAGTAAGCCCGTCAAATTTATATTCAACCGTATATATGGGGCTTTTAACCACCTTTTTTACCCTGTTAAAAAACGCTGAAAGCTGTTCGTACGAAACGCATTTATCAAGCGAATAAAGGGGAAAAATATGTTCGTGCCGTTCAAAGCCCTTAATAGGTTCACCGCCCACTCTTTTCGTGGGGCTATCAAACTCTACCACGCCCGTATCTTTTTCAAGTTCTAAAAGCTCGTCGTAAAGTTTGTCGTATTCCCTATCCGAAACGGACGGGTTATCTAAAACGTAGTATTCGTGCGCCCACTTGTTAAGCGTATCAATTAAATAACGCATTCTGTTCATAAATCACCTTAAGAAATAATCGTTAAGGGCGCAATCTGCGCCGATAGTTCTCTAATTCCCTGATTTTCAAAAGCAACGTTTATAACCGCGCCGCCGTTTTTAAGAGCAATGACCGTTCCCACGCCAAATTTAGGGTGTTTAACCTTAGTACCCACGGCATACTTGGGGGTGTTTTGGCTATTTTGCTTATTTTGAGAAGGCGTGTTAAAAGCGCCGTAAGTCGTTTTGTAAGGAGTTTGCGGCTTGGCGTAATTGCCGTAGTTAGAGCCGTAAGACGTGTATCCGCTTTGCTTTTGAGGTTGACTTGAATAGGAAGAAGGATAATCGGATTGATAGCCGAAATCGTCTTCGTATTTCTTCTGATAAGCGTTTGCGCCGTAGCGATTATTGTAACCGTTTGAATAATTTTTTGCGTAAGAGCCGCTTCCCGAACCAAAACCTCCGCCGTACCCGCCTAATACCGAGCGGGTTTCTTCCTTTATTCCCAATTCGTTTGAAAGTTCGCGGACGAATCGAGAAGTTTTAGTAATGTCCCTATGCCCGTATAAGTAGCGCGATTTTGAACGGGTTAGCCACAATCTCTTTTTAGCTCTCGTTATGGCAACGTACATTAAGCGGCGCTCTTCTTCTATCGCCTTTGCGTCGTTTTCCGAACGGGAAGTGGGCATTATGCCGTCTTCAAGCCCGCATAAAAATACGTTTTTAAACTCTAACCCCTTTACGGCGTGTATGGTGGCGAGCGTTACGTAATTTCCGTCGTCCATTTCGTCGGTATCGGAATATAGCGTTATGGTGTTTAAATATTCGTCTAAGGTTGCGTCGGGGTTTAGGCGAACGTAGTCGTCTACCGACGCCAAAAATTCGTCTATGTTGGCAAGTTTACTGTCGCCGTCGTCGCTGCCGTCGTCGTAAGCTGAACGTAAATCGGTAAGATTTATTACGTTACGAACCGTTTGCGCCACCGAATCCGTTTGGGCGGTAATAATAAAGTCTTTAATAAGCGAGCCGAAGTCGCTAATTTTACCGCGAGCCGAAGTCGCTAAAGGAAGTTCGTCCACGTCTACTACGGCGTCGTACATAGAAAGCCCTGCTTCCGCGGCGTAAGTAGATAACGTTTCGATAGTTTTTCCACCTATTCCGCGTTTGGGAACGTTTATAATGCGTTCTAAAGCTTCGTCGTCGTAGGGGTTGGAAATAAGGCGCAAATACGCCAAAATATCTTTAATTTCTTTACGCTCGAAGAACTTAAATCCGCCAAACACTTTATAAGGTATTCCGTATTTGGTAAACTCCTGTTCGTAAGAGCGGGTAAGGGCGTTCACTCGCATAAGTACTGCAAAGTCGGAATAGGAGCTTTCTCCCCTAGAAACGGCGTTATAAATTTGCCTTGCTGCAAAAAGAGCTTCGCCCGCCTCTTCGTCGGCTTGGAAGTACTGAGGTTTTTCCCCCTCTTCCGCTTCCGTCCAAAGCGTTTTTTTGTGTCGCGCGCCGTTGTTTTTTATAGTGGCGTTTGCAAGCGATAAAATGCTTTTAGTTGAACGATAGTTGCGCTCCAACTTATAAACTTTAGCGCTGGGAAAGTCTTTATCGAAGCGCAAAATATTTTCTATTTCCGCACCGCGCCAACCGTATATAGATTGGTCGTCGTCGCCAACGGCAAAAAGGTTGCAGTTTTTATAAGCTAAAAGTTTTATTATATTATATTGGACGGCGTTGGTATCTTGGAATTCGTCCACCAAAATATATTTAAATTTAGAAGAGAGATAATCTAAAACTTCTTTATCGCGGCGCAAAAGCTTAAGCGTTTGCAAAAGAAGGTCGTCGAAATCCAAGGCGTTGCTTTGCTCTAAATGCTCGTTATACTTTTGGTAAATTTCTACCACCTTATCTATATTCAATTCGTCGGAATATTTTTTGCCGTAAACGTCGGGATCTAACCCAAGCATTTTTGCGTTGCCGATATGGAATTTTACACTTTTTAAAAGCTTTTCGTCGTCGTAATCCAACTCCTTAAACGCCTTTTTAATAACGTTATTGCGCTCTGTTTCGCTATAAATGGAAAAGTTATCTTTAATTCCTATTGCCGAACCGTGTTCCCTTAATATGCGAACGCACATAGAGTGAATGGTGCATATCCACATACTGCGAGTAACTTCTACCGTTTTAGAAAGTCTTTCGCGCATTTCCGCCGCCGCTTTATTGGTAAAAGTTATAGCTAAAATTTGCGAAGGCATGGCTAAACCTTCACGCAAAATATAAGCTATGCGTGAAGTTAAAACGCGCGTTTTTCCCGAGCCTGCGCCAGCAAGCACCAACACCGCGCCTTCGGTGTCTTTTACGGGTTTAATTTGTTCTTCGTTAAGTTTATCTAAAATTTCGTCCATAGTAAATATTATATCATAAAGTGCGTAAAATTTCAATAGTTATAAGCGCAATTCCTTTTCTTTTCTATACTTTTCCAACGCCTTTAAATATCGTGCGGAAAGGTCTAAAGTATAGCGTTGTTTTTCTTCGTAAGAAAGCTTTTCAAAATAATCTTTGTCGGTAAGCCTTCCTATTGCGTTAGAAACTTCACCTTCGGTATCTAAAAGTTCTTTAACTTTAAGGTAAAACTCGTCTTGCTTTTCGCCTTTAATTTGGCTTTGCACCCTTTTTCCGATATAGCTTTTTACTTTATTTTGGTTTAGCCCCTTATCCTTTGCAACTTTATCGCCTTCGGCAAAGTCGCTTTTGCACTTATCCCAAAAATCCGATTTTAGCCTTTGTTTTGCCTTGCGTGCCAAACTTTTAATTGAATCCATAATATTCCGCCTTTATTTGCGTATTTTCGACTATTTTTTTAAAGAAAAAGGTCTGTAGAACGGCTTGTTCTACAGACCTTAATTTAATTAGTTTTTGCTTCTTTTTCTTGCGGCTTCAGCCTTCTTACGTCTTTTAACGGAAGGAGATTCGTAAAATTCCTTTTTGCGTAAATCGCCGATAATACCGTCGCGCGAGCACTTTCTCTTAAATCTTCTGAGAGCGCTTTCAACAGATTCGTTTTCACCTACTCTTATAGTGGACATAGCTTTTCTACCCTCCTTCGCCTACGCAGTTATTTTTTAATGCTGAAAAATTATACCAAATTAATATAAACGTGTCAAACGATTTTTACGGCTTTTAAAAAGATTTTTCTATTGACATAATTAATTTTTAATGATATACTTTTTTGTAGTAAAGGGGGTTAATTATGGACGAAAAATTACTTGAAAAAATTATACAAGATTATCAAAACGAACTTAAAGAATTGGAAGAAAACAGACGCAGACGTAGCGAAATGTATTCGCAGATGACTGAAGACGAGTTTGTAGAAGCGTACGTTAAAGAGCTTAAAGAAATAAAAGAGTTTGCCATAAAAGAAGGTATTCCCATTTTGGAAATTCCTTCCGACGAAGAAGGTGGCGAACCGAGAATTGTAAATCCTAAAAACGGCGACGACGAATAAGTAAAAACGGCGGCGGGGCGAGTTTAAAATAAACTCGCCCCGCCTTTTTATAAACCAACTATTATATTAAGTTAAAAAGGCTCATACCTGCGTTTACTAAAAAACCAACCAACGCCGATATGAAATAAACGGAAAGGATAAGAAGAATATTGCGCTTTAATTTTTTGGTATTTTTTAAAAGCACCATAAAACCTAATCCCGCGTTTGCGCATAGCCCTGCTACGCAACTTCCAAACGTTATTCCGCCCTGTATATAAACTTGCGTTATTATTACGCTAGACGCGCAGTTGGGTATTAAGCCCACTAAGGACACTATAAAAGGTTCAAAATAAGATCCGTCTTCTATGAGCGAAGATATTTGCGCTTCACCCACCGCTTCTACTATAAAACCGAAAATAAGGTTTACGATAAAAAGGTATAAAGCTATTTTTAAAGAATGCAATAAAGGCTCTAAAAAATAAACTTTTAAGTTGCTTCCGTGATGCTCTCTGCCGCAAGAATACCCGTTAATATCCTCGACTGAAAGCGGTTCTACTTCCTTTTCTTCGGGGAGAAGTAAGTTTGCCAAATAACCAACGCCTACCGCAACTATAAACTTTATAAGAACCAAAGGCATAACCGAGGGAGCGGCGTTAAAATCGGCTAAAAGCAAAATTAACGCTTCGTCGGAAGTTGCCAAAAACACCGCAAGGAGCGTACCCGTTTTAATAAGCCCCCTATCGTAAAGCTTTGCCGCCATAACCGAAAAACCGCATTGGGGAATTATGCCCGTCGCCGTGCCTATTAGCGGAGCGAGCTTGCCCTGCAATAACTGTCCGTTTTTGGTCAACGACGTTTTATGCTCGATAAGCTCGATTATAACGTAAATTATTAAAATGAACGGAAAAATTTTAAGCGTATCTAAAAACGCGTGTAATAAAACGTGCCACCACATAATAACCTGATAAATTTAAACTGCGCAAAAATGCGCTTATTTTATTATTGCCAAGCGTTATTTTTTTAAACGCCGTATATTTAAAAGCCCGCTAAAAAGCAGGCTTTTTATTATTTTCTTTTCTTTTTATCTTCTTTTAAAGGGGAATGCTTTTTCTTAAGCTCTTTTTCTTCTTGTAAAGATTTAGGCTTAACGTCCGCTTCGGGGTATCCCGTTTTTTCGTAACCTTCGTCGCGAGATAAAATGGAAAGCTGCGTTTCTTCGTCGAATAAATAAATTTTATCAGAATTAATTTCAACGTTTACGCTTGCGCCCTTTTCTGCGTTTTTACACGTTGCGGTAATAAAAACGTTTTCGCAAAGTTTGCCTTCTATATAGCCTTCTTGATTTACTTCAGTTACCGTTGCAGTATATTTACCTTCAGGTAAAACTACGGCGTCTTCGGGGCGAATACCCACCGTTACTTGCTTATTAGTGCCTATATATCCTTCAACTATGCGGTTTTTAACCTTTTCGGAAAGTGCAATTTTACAGTCGTTGCAAACGGCAAAAACAGCGCCGTCTTCTTCAACTAAAAGGGCTTTTCTTATAAAGGATATTGTGGGGCTGCCCACGAAGAAAGCAACGTAGGAATTTGCAGGGTAGTCGTATAAGTTAGAGGGCGTGTCTATTTGTTGAATAAATCCGTCCTTTAAAATCACCACGCGCGTGCCCATAGTTAAAGCGTCGGCAACGTTTTTGGTAACGTAAATAAAAGTGCCTTGCATTCTTGCCTGTAAACTGCGGGTTAAAGAAATTAAGCTTTGCTTTAAATCTTCGTTTAAGCCAGAAAAAGGATCGTCGAAAAGATATAACTTAGGCTCTCTTACCATAGCCCTTGCAAGCGTTACCTTTTGCTTTTGTTCGGCAGTTAAAAGCTTGGGCTTTTTACCCAAAATATCCGTTAAACCCATAACTTCGGCAATTGCGTCAACTCGCTTATCTATAACCGTTTGCGAAGTTTTTCTTATCTTTAAGCCGTAGCCTATATTTTCGGCAACCGTTAAGTTTGCGTTTAAGGTGTTGGTGTTAAAAATAACGGCAACGTCCCTTTCTTTAACGTCAATTTCGTTTACCACTTTATTGCCTATTTTATTCGTACCCTCGGTTGCGTCTTCAAGCCCTGCAATCACCTTTAAAAGGGTAGATTTGCCGCTGTGTTCGCCTCCCGTTATTACGATAAATTCTTTATCGTTTAATGCTAATTGCGTTTTATATAACGCCAATGTTCCCGAAGGATATATTTTGCTTACGTCGTTTAATTGTAAACTTGCCATAGTTATCTCCGATTATTTTATATTAATATAATACCACAATTAAAAAAAATTACCAACTACTGCGCGGCTTTTTTCTTAAAATTATTGTTTTTATTTTTAAAAAGTGATAAACTGATAATCGACGGAGCTAAAATGAACAAGATAAACTACGACGATTTAATGCAAAAACAAATAAACGCGTTAAAAGGTGAAAAGCCCAAGCTTTTAATTCACAGTTGTTGCGCGCCCTGCTCTTCCGCTTGTTTGGAACGGCTTAAAGACTTTTTTAAAATTAGCGTTTTATATTATAATCCAAACATAGAAGGACAAGAGTATTATTTAAGAAAGTCTGAACAGCAACGCTTTTTAGCGCAAACGGGTTGGGCGGATTTTATCGACTGCGACCACGACGAAAGCGAATTTTTAACGGCGGTATCGGGGCTTGAAAACGAACCTGAAGGCGGCGCGAGATGTGCCGTTTGTTTTAAACTGCGCCTTAAAAAAACGCGCGACGTTGCGGAGGAGTTGGGATATGAATATTTTGCAACTACGCTTACCGTAAGCCCCTTAAAAAACGCAACGGTATTAAACGCCGTTGGAGAAAAACTGCAAACGCAAAAGATAAAATGGCTATATTCCGATTTTAAAAAGCGCGGCGGTTATTTAAAAAGCTGCGAGCTTGCAAAAAAATACGAACTTTATAGACAAAACTATTGCGGATGCGTCTTTTCTAAAAAAAAGGTTGAAAAATAATAAAAGGCGTGATATAATAAAAAAAAGCGAATTTTTTTCGCAAAATATAATAGAGGATAATTTATGGATATTAACCGTTATTCCCCCACTTATAAAGTAAATAAAATTCACATGACCAAGCTTACAGGCTATACCAGCGAAGAAATTTTTGAACTTTTATACGCTGTTAAAGCAATGAAAGCAAAGTTTAACGCCCACGAAGAAACTAAAATTTTAACGGGCGTTACCGTTGCGTTATTATTTAACGATACCTCTCTTAGAACCCGTTCGGCGTTAGAAATAGGCGCAAGACAGCTGGGTGCGGAGTGCGTTAATTTACCTTATAGCGAAAAGGATATGCGCGCAGGCGAAAACGTTAAAGATATTTTAAGCGTTATTACCCGTTACGGCGTGGGCGCTTTAGTTACCCGTGGAATTGCTCAACCCGATTTGGACGCGTTTATGGAAGTTTCCACTATTCCCATTATCAACTCCACCAACGACGACTTCGTTCCCATGGAAGTTATTTGCGACCTTTTTACCATTTGGGAAAAGAAGAGAAAATTAGAAGGGCTTAAACTTGCCTACGTTGGCAAAGGTACGAATACGGCGGCAACGCTTATTATGGGCGCAATTAAATGCGGCATGGAAGTTACCGTATCAATCCCCAACGAATACCCCATTAAGTGCGAACATTTAGAAACTGCCGAACAATACGGCAAAATTAATATGGTTGCCGACCCTGTTGCCGCAGTTAAAGACGCCGATATAGTTTATACCGACGGGTATTCTTACCACGACGTTATAACGAAAGAAGAGCTTGCAATTTTAAAACCTTATCAGGTAACGAAGAGCCTTATGGCAAACGCCAAGGCAGACGCGTTTTTTATGCACCCCCTTCCCGCAACGCGCGGCGTAGAAGTAACCGCCGAAGTTATAGACGGAAAAAACAGTATCGTTTACGAACAGGCTGAAAACAGACTGCACACCGTTAAAGCTGTTTTAGCGTTATTGGTGCGATAATATCCCTTAATAAAGATAGCGGAACGCAAAATTTTGCGTTCCGCTTTTAATTTATACCTTAACTACTATTCTATATATAGGCAAGCCCATATCCATAAATTTTTGCTCGTGTTCGGTTACAACGTTGCCTGCAAAAGGCTCGTTTTTTAAATCTTCGCAAGTAGATAAAATTGTAAAACCTTCTTCTTTATAACTTTGAAGCGAATATTCGTAAAAGCCCCTATCGTCCGTTTTTTGCCAAATTTCGCCTCCGCTTATAAGTAAACTTTTATATATTTTTAAAAAGCGGGGATAGGTTAAGCGCTGCTTAATATAGCTTTGTTTGGGCAGGGGATTTGAAAAGTTTAAATAAATGCGTTCTACACAACCTTCGGGAAAATATTTAGGTAATACCTCGGCACGAACGTTTAAAAAGTGTACGTTTTTAATATCCGTTTTTTTAAGATTTTCGCATCCTTCTATAATTACGTTTGAAATTTTTTCCAAAGCAACGAAGTTTATATCGGGGTGCAGTTTTGCCATCTCTAACGCAAACTTGCCCTTGCCGCAACCTATTTCAAGATGCACGGGGTTTTGGTTGTTAAAAATTTTTTTAATATCTAAATAATCTTTAACGGTTGCCGCTCTCTTCATATTTTTATCGGATAAATCGGGCGAAGTTAAAATATCCGAGCAAGCTAATAGTCTTTCGTCTAAATGGGGTTTTCTGTGCATTCTCATAAGTAAAAATTCTCCTAAAAACATATTAACACACCTTTTAAAAAAAGGCAATAATTTATTATTGTGAAATGGTAACGCTTTTATTTTATTTTTATTTTTTAAAAAATAGTTTAACCGCGTAAAAAGCGTTTTATAAGTAAACGTCGGGTGAAAAATTTTAAATTTTAAAGACTGCAAAAATAAAATTTTTAAGCTAAATTTTGTTAATTGAGCGGCATATATGCGTTGGGTAACCGCCTTTTAATACGATTTAGTTAAAGGAGAAAAAATGTCTGTTTTTGAAATTATTGAAACTTTTTCACTTTACGGCGTAGATATTATAGCGCTTTCGGCGTTTACTTCCGTAATCGTTCAAGTATTAAAGCTTACCCTACTTAAAAAGGCGCAAAAAAAAGTTTTAACCTTTTTACCCTTCTTTTTAGGCACGCTTTTTTACTCTATATATTGCGGACTGTATAATTGGAGCTTTGAATATGTTATAACCAACTACGTATGCGTATGCGAACACGGTTTTGCCGTGGGTGTTTTAGCCACTTTTATTTACGTTTTATACGAACAGTTTATAAGATGCAACACCAAATTAACGGCTACGGAAAGCGTAGTTTTAACGCTTATTGAAGGTTACGTTCCCGACGACAAAACGGAAGCAACTGCAAAAGCCGTTGCCGAAGCTATTGCAAAGGACGTTACCGGAACGGGCGCAAATAAAACCGCAGAGATTTTACTTAATAACTGCCAAGAGGGCGTTTCCGAAAAGGATATTAAGCTTTTGGCTAAACTTATTATAGAATCCCTAGCACACGTTTCTACTCCATAACTTAAAAAAGGGGCGGCTACGCTTTTTGCGTAGCCGCCCCTTTTTATTATTTAGCGCCGCTTATTTTAATATCGTAAGCAACGTTGATTTTATTTAAAAAGTCCTTTTCAAAAACGTTAAATTTATTTTTATAAAATTTGTAAAGCATATCCTTTACCCCAAGTAAATCGCAATTATTTTTAACGCAAAATTCCACTAAAGATTGCGCGGCACTTTTTATTGCGCTGCTCGTGGCGTTTATTACGTCTTTAGTTATAACGTCGTTTTCCGCCAACTTTTTTGGAGTTGAAGCTTCGGTAACGCCCTGTATTCTCGCCTTTGCCGAATAGGTTAAACTGAAAGTAAAAGCGCCGTTTTCTAAATTTAGCCGCTCCTTTCCACGGCTGTTTCTAAGCCCTATTGCATAGTCTTTTCCGTTTGATTGAGCCGATACTATAGCCAAACGAATATCATTTTTTAGCAAGTTTAGCGCAAACGCCTGCTCCTCGTTTAAAACACCCGTAAACTTACCGTTAGAAAATGCGGCGGTTTTTCTGCAAGTAAACTCGTTAGCCTGTTCACCCTGTTTCCCCCCTCCGCCTTGCTTAGATGAACTACCGCTTTGCCCCTTTCCGCCGTCTTGCTTTGAAGAGCCGCCCTGCTCCTGTCCACCGCCGTTTTTACCGTTTTTTTCACCTTGTTTAGAAGAGCTTTCTCCGCCGCTACCTTGTTTATTTTCCGAATCTTGCGACTGTTTAGAATTAAACTTTTCGCCGCTTTGCTCACCGCCGGAAGCTTGCCCTTGCGCCGAACTTTCTATATAAGGCATATAACAAGCGTTTGATTTAGAATAGTGAGTTTGAGCAATCATTTTTAAATTTACGGTTGAAACGTTTGCCGATTTTTTAAGCTCTTCGGAAAGTATTCTTTGTATGGAAAGCGTGGTCATATTAGCCATAGGCGTTGGCTTTTTTAAAAGGTCGCCCGCCTTGCCCTTACACATTGCAACGAGCGCCGAATACTGCGAATATTCGTTGCGGTAAAAATAATCTAACAGTTCAAAAAGGTTTTTATTTTTACAGTCCTCGCCAATTAAAATTAAGCGGCAAAACAAAAGTTTTGGATAAAAGCCCGTTTTAGAGTTAATTTCGTTTAACGCGTCGGCTACGGTTGCGCCCTTGCCGCTCACTTCGGTAAACGAGGTATTTTCGCCGTTTTCAGAAGGTTGGGGAACGGCTATTTGCGCGGTAACGAGCAAGTCTTCCCCATCAATATCTATACCCAAAGACATTACCACCGACGTTTTATGAATATCCACTAATCCGAAGTCGTTTACGAAAAATAAGAACAAAAGGACGGCTAATATGGCGCAAATAACAAGCGACGGAAGCTTTTTTATTAAGCAGTAAAATTTTTCTTTCACTTGTTTTTAGCCCCCTTTTTTATCGTTAAGGATAGCGCGGGCAACAGCGTAAACGCGGCAAAAATTATTATCCCAAAAACGCCGCCGTAAAGTTTTTGCAGTTCACCGAATTTATGGTCTAAAATTACCGTTAACACAATTAATACACCGTTTATTGCAAGTGATAATACCATTGAATTTTTATAGCCTGTAATCTCTTCTAAACAATATCTGCACAGTTGTAAATTTAATACCACGGCAAATACCATTACTATTTCCAAGGCGTATAAAACGATAAAATCTATTCTTCCTATAACGTTTATTGCCGAAAAGAATATAGAAGTTTTGCTAACGGCGAAAAATTGGTCGGGCGAAAGCGTTGCGTATACGCAGTAAAACAATATGCAAAAAAATATTACCAACACCCCACCCAACGCATAGGATAAGGTAATTTTAGTGCAGTCGCCCTTTTTGTATTTAAAGTGCCCCATAAACGCGAGCAGTATTGCCGACTCGTTAAAGCGGAAAATGTTGGAAAGCGAGCTTTTTAAAACGTTATTAATCGGTTCGTTAAACACGGGCAAAAGGTGGGATAAATTAATTTCGGTAAACGAAGATATAATAAGCGCTAAAAAGCAAGCAATAAATATTGGAAAGCATATATCCGCCGCTCTACCAGTGTTTGAAAACCGTTTTTGCACGGCGTAAATAGAAAAGATAAAAAAGGGCAAAAAGGGTATTAGCGAAGGAATAGTATCGTAAAAAATTTCTTGAACGTATAATTTTTGCTCGTTTATAGGCACTATTGCCGCGGCGAAAAATAAAAGGGCTAAAAGTGAAAAAATAATTTTTGCAGGAACTTTTCCAAACGTTATCACCAACCTTTGATAAAAGGTTTTATCGCTTTTAGAACAAGCGTACGCCGCCGCCCAAACGGATAGCGTGTGCACGGCAAAATCTATTAATGCGGCAAGCCATAATCCGTTGCCCGCGTAATAGCTTAAATTGTTTGGGAAGAGCAAAAGCTTTCCGCAAACGTTAAAGGCAATTAATATAAAACATATTTGCCTAACGTTTATTTTATTTTCGCCCGTAGACTGCACGAACGCTTGCATAAAAACCCCCTATTATTTTATTTTTAAACGCACTTTATTTTGCGTTTTTAAAACCTTTGGTCTTTTTGATAAACTAAATATTCCCGATTTAAAAGCGCCGTCCTTTAAATCCGATAATATGAGCGGCGCAAACGGAGAAACGAGCGGAACGCCGTAAGAGCGTTCGGATATTAAATAGCATATAATAAGCGCAGACAATAAAACTATACCAAAAGTCCCTACGCTGCCCGCAACTATTAAATATAGCCAACGCAACGTGGTAGTAGTTTCAATTAAATCGGGTACGGTGTATAAACATATTGCTGAAAAAGCCACTATTATTATTGCGGGCGTAGAAATTATTCCCGCTTTAACGGCGGTATCGCCAAGCACCAATGCACCCACGACTGAAAGGGCAAGCCCTACGTATTTTGGCATGCGAATAGACGCTTCGTTTAAAACTTCTAACACGAATAGCGTTAAAAACATTTCTATACTGGGCGATAATGGAATACCCGAAACCGAGCTTGATATTTTAAGCAACAATTTTAAAGGTATTAACTGAATTTTAAAAAGTTGCGCCGCGATATAAAAGGCGGGAAGTAATATCCCCACTAAAAGGGACAAAAGCCTTAATAGCCGTATGATGGTTGCGCGGTGAGATTCTATATAATAATCTTCGCCCGACTGAAAGTCTTCTATAAGCATATATGGAACGGTTAAGGCTATGGGCGATCCGTCCACTATTATACCCACCCTACCTTCGCTTACTTTGGCGCAAAAAATATCGGGCTTTTCGCTCGTTGCCGAACGTTTGAAAAGGGAGCGCGGTTTTTTAGTTAAAAAACGAGCTATATAAGAAGAATCGGGAATAACGTCTATTTCTTTATTAAGTATTTGCTCTTCCACCTTTTCTGCAAGCCCTTTTTTGCAAATTCCCTGAATATAGCATATTGCAACGTTAGTTTGCGACTGCTTGCCCACCTTTATATTTTTAATTTGAAGATTGGGCGTTTTTATACGCTTTCTTATAAGCCCTAAATTTGTTTTAATATCTTCGGTAAAACCTTCGCGCGGGCCTTTAACAGCTATTTGCGTGGGTGGCTCGGCAACAGTTCTTCCAGGCGGCTTTTTTAAGCCTATTATAAAAAATTCGCTTTCTCCGTCTATAAAAAGTGCGGCGTTACCGTCGGAAATTTCTTCCACAGCCGAATTAGTATCTTTTCCGTCTTTAACCTCAGGCGAAGCCAAAAGCCTTTTTATAACCTTAATAACGTCATCTTTTCTTACGGCACGCAAAGGCTTAACCACCAGCTCGCCAAGCGTAACCTTGTCGGCAACGCCGTCCGCGTAAATGGCGGCAAAGCGCTTTCCACCTTCAGAAACGAACTCGAAAACTAAAATATCCTGAGAAGTTAATATGCTTTTAACCTCTTTTATTCTTGCGTCTAAATTAGCCATACGATTATTTTTTGCAAAAAAAATTAAAAAATACTTGACGGCAATATTGCGCAGGGTGTAAAATATAAATAGATAAAAAGCTTTAAAGGCTAGGTAAAAAATGAAAAGAATAATAAAATACGTTATCGTAGTTTTGGTAATTTTTTCCGCCGTATTTACAGCCTCTTTAATGGGTTGCGGCTCTAACGGGTGTGCGTATAGTTGCGGAATAGTTTTAAATTGGCAAACGGAAACCTTCACGTCCACTTCCGCCGTTACTAAAATTGACTTAGACACCGTTGCTGGTGAATTTGAAATGGAATTTTACGAAGGCGAACATATTACGATAGAATACCCCACCGCCGATAGATTTAAATATTTTGTAAAAGAAACTAACGGCACGGTTGTTATGGACGTTGAAAAAGACCCCGTAGTTGCCATTAATTGGAGCAATTGCCCCATTACTATTATTAAAATACCGCAAAATTTAGCGTTGGATATTAAAATAGAAACAGATGCTGGAAAAATTATTTTTGCAAGCGGAAACTATGGCAAAATTGAAGTTGATTTAGACGCAGGCAAAGCAACTTTTGGGGAAATAACGTGCAGCGATTTTAACGCAAACGTAAACGCAGGCAAAGTATACGCGCAAAGCGTTACGTGCAATAACGCTTATTTAGACGCGGACGCAGGTTCTATTGAAGTTAAAAAAATGGATAGCGTAAACTTAACTGCTCAAGTAGATATGGGCGAAATTGAAATTTGTATGGCGGGGGCGAAAACGGAATATACCATTTTTGCAAGCGTTTCTTTGGGTGATTGTAACGTTGCCAACCAAAGCGGAAATACGCAAAAGAAAATTAATTTAGAAGTTGACCTTGGCGAAATTAACGTTTCGTTTACCGATTGACAACAAGCGTTATAAATGATAAAATACAACCGTAAAATCGGTTGTATTTTTTTTGGAGAAATTATGAAGTTTGATTATGACTCTACCTATTTTTCGCCTAAAGACGTTTTAGAGTGCGGACAAATTTTTAGATTTACGCCTTTTAAAGAAGGCTATAAAGTATTTTCCGCCGACAAAGCTTGCTACGTTTTTACTAGCGGAAATAAAACGGTTGTAGAGAGTGAAAATAGCGATTATTTTTATAATTTTTTTGATTTGGAGCGCGACTATGCCGCAATTATTGAGCGAGCAAAGGCTTTTAACGTACCTCTTCTTAGTAAGAGTTGCGAACGCTGTAAGGGGCTAAGACTGCTTAATCAAAACGCCGAAGAAATGATTTTTTCCTTTATAATATCGCAAAACAACAATATTCCACGCATTAAAAAAATTATTGAAAGCATCTCTTCTAAATATGGCGAAAAACGCGTTTTTATGGGTGAAGAATATAAAACTTTCCCCACCGCTACCATTTTGGCAAACGTTGAGCCGCAAGAATTTAAAGAACTTGGCGCAGGGTATAGAGACGTTTTTTTAAGTTTAACGGCTAAAAGAATAGCAAAATAAGGAATTGAGCACCTTAAAAATTTGGGGGCGGAAGAACTAAAAAAAGAGCTTTTAACCTACAAGGGGATAGGTCCTAAGGTTGCCGATTGCATTGCTCTTTTTGGTTTTGGCAAAAGACAAAGCTTTCCCGTAGATACGTGGATTGAAAAAATTTATAAAGAAGATTTTGGCGGAACACTTTTAGACAGAAATAAAATTAACGCGTACTTTACCGACAAGTTTAAAGAAGATTCGGGATATATTCAACAGTATCTTTTTTATGCAAAACGGGAAAACTTATAGTATGCCCGACTATTTTTCACACCGCGCACTTGCGCTTAAAGTTTTAAAAGATTTAGATTATAAATACAAAAGTAAAATATCGTCGCGCACGCTCTATCTTTTAGGAGCGCAGGGCGGCGATTTGTTTTACACTTATAAATTGAGTTTTACAAAAAACAACTTAGGCAAAATTTTGCACGCAATATCCCCCTTAATTTTATTTGAAAAGTTAATTGGCGGCAACCCTTCTTATGCGGCGGGTTTTGCCACGCACTATGCGTTTGACTGTGCATTTCACCCCGTAGTATATGCGTTTGAACGCAAAAAGCGCGCACCACTTACTCACTTTTCATTTGAAAACGACTTGGGGCTTTTTATATGCGATAAGCTTAACGCTACGCGAAGAATAATACCTTTTAACGACCTTTTAAAATGCACTTTTCCCGTTTACGATTCAATTTCAAAAGTGGAAAAAAGCGTTACCGTTGAAGGCATTGAGCGCAGTTTAAAGCGCCACTATACAACGAGCGACGTTTTGTTTAGAACGCGAAGATTTTCCTATAAATACGACTTTGATTACGAAAGCCTTACGCCCGTTTTAAACGACGCGGTTGCCCTTGCAAAAAGTGCCGTTTGCTGCGTTTTAGATAAAGATATCAACGAAAAGGTTTTTAGCGGTAAATTCTTGTATTACGGAGAATAGCCCTTAATTTTTATTTAACACCTTATCGTACACCGAGGACGTTTGCAATTTTTCTAAAAGCTCCTCTTCGGTTACTTCTTCCAAAAAGTCGTTAGCGTAAATTTGCAATACCAAATATTTGGACGAGTCAAGGTGTTTTATTGCTTGGCGAAAGGTTAAATCTCCGTTTGCCATAACGTATTTAACCTCCCTTCCTCCGTTCAATTTTTTGTGTTCGGTAAATTGAATTTTACTTGCTGTGGGCGTTTTTTCAAACGTTGAACTAAACAAAAACAACGCTAAAAACAATAGCGACAGATTATTATTTACCGTAAAAAATAGCACGACAAACGCCACTCCCACTACTCCGCTAACCACTTTTACAACGACGGTTGCAACCTTTTGCGGCGCAAATTTTTTTATTATGCAGCCTAAAATTCTGCCGCCGTCTAAGGGATATGCGGGCAGTAAGTTTAAAATTAACATTGCCGTGTTAGACGCCATTAACGCGTCGGTATAGGCGTAAGTTTCCGGAAAAAACCACCAAAGCCCCGCAACGCATACGCAAACTATTGCGTTTATAAACGGTCCGGAAAGGGAAAGTTTTATTTCGTCGGCAACGGATATTCCCTCTATATTGCAAACTGCCGCCGCGCCGTATGGCATTAGCTTAATATTTTTGCACTCGTACCCCGTTTTATAGGCGTAAAAAATATGACCGCACTCGTGCAAGAGCGCGGTCAACGTGCATATAATAAATTCGGTAAGTCCGCCGAACAGCGCGCAAAATAAGCCTACGGCAAAAAACAGCGGATGTATTTTTATTTTCACGAATTCCAAACGGGCAAAGTGCCGCTAAGCGTATAGCAATTGAGCAGAGTTCCATCGTTATACATAGATATTTGCACCTGACTATCCCCCGACGAATAAGCAACGGGCACTCCGCTTTTAACCGTTTCACCAACCTGATAATAAACGTTATCCACACCCGTTACCACGCTTGAAAAATTAGAAGTGTGTGCAATTTCCACGGTGTATACGCCTTGATTTTGATAAACTGCCGCAACTTTGCCTTCGCATACGGGATAAACGGCGCATTTATCGGTAAAGGAAATAACGCCGCTTTCGGAAACGGTGATTTCCACGTCGTTAAAGTCGCTTACCACGGGGGAAAGCGTAAAGTCCGTATAGGCCGCCTCGGGCTGATTGGTTGCAGAAAAGTAGTTTATAAAGGTATTAATTGCGCTATTTGGCATAAAAATATTAGTTGCAAAAATACCTATTGCAAGAACGCAAACTGCCACCGTTTCTGCAATAAGGGCAATATCTAACTTGCTCTTTTTTGTTTTAATCGGCTCTTCACCGCTATTTATTTCGGTTAAATCTTCGGTAAAAACGTAGTCGCCTACCCGTTCGTTTACGCTATCTATAAGCTGCGTTTTAATTTCATCCGCCGTATCGGGTTGCTTTTTTCTGCTAAAAAGACTTTTCTTTTTAACCACTTTTACGGTGTTTACGGGTATTTCTAACATCTCTGCATAATCTAATTCTTCGTTCATAATTGCCTCCGCTAATCGTTGCTTATACCCTAATTTATGCCGTGGACAAGCCTTTTAGAACGCTTTTTTATTTTTAAATTGCGCCGTTATAAAAATAACCACCTTAAATTAACGCTTGCAAAAAAATAATAACAATAAAATAGCCGCCGAAAAAACTCTCTCGGCGGTTTTTAATTATTTAATTAGCGGTTGCAAATTTTTAGAAAGGTTGGCAAATTGTTCGGGCGATAACGTTTCTCCCCTTGCCTTTAAATCTATATTACTATCTAAAAGCGCCTGTTGAGCTTGCGCCCTTGAAAGCTTAAAGCCGTTTACCAAATTATTTTCTAACGTTTTGCGTCTTGAAGAAAAGGCGGCGTGCACAACCTTTTTATAAAGCTCGGTATCTTCTACCTCTACCCCACCTTGAGTTAAATCTATTTTAACCACGGCGCTATCTACGTTGGGCACGGGATAGAACATATTGCGGGGCACTTTTTTTATTATTTTCCCCTTTCCGCGAAGGGCTATAACGGCGGTAATTGCGCCATAGTCGGGGGTGTTTGCCTCGGCACACAGTCTTTTTGCCACTTCTTCTTGCACCATAACCGAAAGGCTTTTGCAGCGTTTAGAATGCTCTATAAACTGCATAATAAGCGGCGTTGTTATATAATAAGGAAGGTTTGCCACCACGGCGTAATCTTCGCCTAAATTCTTTTCAAACTCGTCTATACGAACCTTTAAAAAATCTTTAAAAATAACTTCCGCGTTTTCAACGCCTGCAAGAGTTTGCTCTAACACGGGCTGAAGTTTAGTATCTATTTCAAAGGCTATTACCCTTTTAGCCTTTTCGGAAATGGCACGGGTAAGCGTTCCCGCACCGCAACCTATTTCTATTACCGTTAAATTTTTGGTAACGCCCGAGCGTTCCACTATATCTAAAAGTAAATTTTTATCCGTTATAAAGTTTTGCCCAAACTGTTTTTTAAACGCAAAACCCGTTTGCCTTAAAACGTTGCTTATTTTTTCTTCCATAAACTACCTATAAAAAGTTGGTATATATAAATTATAACAACAAAAACTAAATTTGTAAACGCGTTTACAAACAAATGATAAAAAAAGCCCGAACTTAACCGTTCGGGCTTTCAACTTTTTGGTTTACAATAAAAAATTACCGTAAAACTTAAATATATTTAGTTAGTGCTTTATAGCACAATTCGTCGCCTTCGCGGTTACCTTTAAGCCACCACTCTTTAGCCTTTTCTTTATCTTTAAAACATCCGTAACCAAAATAATAGCAAACGCCTACGTTGTAATATGCGGGGCTATAGCCTGCGTTTGCTGCTTGTAAAAAGTAGGAAAAAGCTCTGTCGTAATCTTGCGGAACGTATTTGCCTTCTAAATTAAAATTACCTACTATAACGCAAGCGTCGCAAATTCCAAACCACGCCGCCTTTTCGTAATAGCGGTATGCGGTGGCTAAATTTTTAACCGTTCCCACACCGTTGGCGTACATATATCCGCAAACGAAGCAAGCGTAATCGTGCGTTTGGTCCGCCGCCATTTTAATATATTTAAAGCTTTGGCTATCGTTTTTTGCAAAGCCGTTTACGCCTTTTAACATGCTATTGCCAACGTAATACGCGGCTTGTGCATAGCCTTTATTTACCGCCTCGTTTAAAAGCTTAACGCCGTAATCGTAATCGTATTTAACGCTCCAACCGTTAATATAGCAGCGGCCAAGGTTATATGCGCCGATTGCATAACCGTTTTCGTAAGCCTTTTTATAATAGCTTGCGGCAAGGTCCATATCCATTGAAACGCAACTGGCGTTTTCGTAAAGCGTGCCCATTAAATTGTAAGCGGGAATAAAATTATTGGCAACGAGCTTTCTTGCTAAATTTAAAACTAACGTTTTGTTTTGCCTTTCTTTGCGTAGCCTTATTATAAGCAGTAAATACGCGTAGGCGTGATAGTCGCTATTATTATAAGAAGCGCCAAGCTCTTTAAGCATTTTTTCCGCGCTTTCGTAAGAAAACTGATTGCAAATAAAACCGCTTTTTATATTGGATAATAGCTCGCTTAAGCTTCCTACTAACTGAAGATTGTAAATATAATACGACATAATGCTCCTAAATTTTTTTTACTTATTTATCGTTCAACTTGGCAAAAAAGTTGTGTGCCGTTTGCCAAATTTGGGAGCGCATTTCACCTTCTTCAATCTCCTTTAAAGCCGCCATATTCGCCGTTATTTCGGGGATAGATAGGGGTGTGTTGGGAAAAGTACCGTAAATGCTTTTGGGTGGAAGATAGGGGCTGTCCGTTTCGGTTAATAGCCTATTTTGCGGCAACGCTTTAATGGCGCGTTGGGCGCGTTTACTGCCCTTATAGGTAGAAGTTCCGCCAAAGGAAAAATACAATCCCATATCGCAAAAAATTTGAGCAATTTCTACCGAATAGGAATAACAATGCAGCATTGCGCCGTTATTTAATTTGCTTAAATTTTGTTTAACGGCGTTTAAAGTGTCTTCGCAACAATCGCGCGAATGTATTTGCACGGGCAATTTTAAGGAATTTGCAAGCTCTATTTGGCTATAAAAAAGCTCTTTTTGAAGTGCTTTGTCCGTATCGGGGTAGTGATAATCAAGCCCTATTTCCCCAACCGCAACGCACTTTTTGTGCTTGCATAGCTCTTCTATTTTATAAAGGTCGCCCTTTTGGTAATTTTTTAATTCCGTGGGGTGATATCCTGCCGTAAAATACACCCAATCGTACTTTTCGGCAAGCTCTTTACAATAATTTGAAGAGGGCAAATCGAACCCAACGGTTATTATTTTTTTTACGCCAGCCGAATAAATTTTTTCTAAAAGCTCAAAAACGTTTCCGTAATCTTCGGCGTTTATATGGCAATGAACGTCGATATAACTCACGAAAGTATACTTCCGTCGGGAATATCTCTTTCGGGCGAAACAATAGATAACGTTCCGTCGGGCGCTTCGGCGCAAACGATCATGCCTTCACTTTTAATACCCTTCATTTCTCTGGGGGGAAGGTTGGTTACTACAATTACCTTTTTGCCTACCATTTCTTCTGCGGTGTAATGCTTTGCAATTCCGCTTAAAATGGAAAGCGTTTTATTGCCCACCTTTACCGTTTCGTGCAAAAGCTTGCTCTTTTTAACGGGCTCGCACGCAATAACCGTTCCAACCTGCATTCTTACTTTTGCAAAGTCGTCTATAGTAATTTCGGGCACTTGCTCTTCTTCCTCTTGGGGAGCTACTTCTGCAAGCTGAGCCGCAACGATAGCGTCGATTTTAGGTTGAATATCCGCCATTTTAACGCGTTCAAAAAGCGTTTTAGGTGCGTTAGTTACGGTATATTCGCCACGCAATTCAAAATTATTTAACAAATTATAGTCTGAAGCCGAAACGCCGAGCTCGGATAAAATTTCTTGCGAAGTTGCAGGCATAAAGGGTGCAATTAAGTTTGCGCCTATATTTATTGCGTTTAACAAATTGCACATAACCGTTGAAAGTCTGTCTTTCTTTTCGGGATCTTTTGCAAGCAACCAAGGCGTAGTTTCGTCGATATATTTATTGGCGCGCCTGAATAACGTCCATAAAATATCTAACGCGTCGGCAACCTTATATTCGTTCATTTTTGCCGCAACCTTATCGCGAACGGCGCAAACGGTTTGTTTAAATTCTTCGTCCGTGCCTTCGGTTATATTGCAGTTTTTAACCGTTCCGCCAAAATATTGATTGGTCATTGAAAGGGTACGCTTTACCAAGTTACCCAAGGTATTTGCTAGGTCGGAATTATTTCTTTCCGCCATAAGTTCCCAAGTTATAGTGCCGTCGTTTTCAAAGGGCATTTCGTGCAATACGAAGTATCTTACGCAGTCTACGCCGAAAACTGAAGCTAAATCGTCGGCGTATAATACGTTACCTTTAGACTTACTCATTTTATCGCCGCCCTGCATAAGCCAAGGGTGTCCTAAAACGGTTTTAGGCAAAGGTTCGCCCATAGCCATAAGGAAAACGGGCCAGTATATGGTGTGGAAACGGATAATATCTTTGCCGATAATATGCACGTTTGCGGGCCATAACTTTTTATATTGCTCGGTGGGATTTTCCGTATCGTAACCGATGCTTGTTATATAGTTCGTCAATGCGTCTAACCAAACGTATACGACGTGCTTGGGATCAAAGTCTACGGGAATACCCCATTTAAACGACGTACGCGAAACGCATAAATCTTGAAGTTTGCACTTAAGCGTTTTGTTTTGTATTGCCGTTAAAAGTTCTTCGTCGCTTTTTCCTATAAATTCGTCGGCAAGCAAAAAGTTATTCATCATTTCGTGCTTGCGCGAAGCGGGTTGAATAAATTCGGGGTGCTTTATAATATGTTCAACCAATCTTTCGGCGTATTTGCCCATTTTAAAGAAATAAGCTTCTTCCTTTGCGGGCTTAACATCTCTGCCGCAATCGGGACATTTGCCGTTTACAAGTTGGCTTTCCGTCCAAAAGCTTTCGCAAGGAGTGCAGTATAAGCCTTGGTAAGAATCTTTATAAATATCGCCCTGCTCGTAAAACTTTTTAAAGAGTTTTTGCACTTGCTTTTCGTGATAATCGTGCGTAGTTCTAACGAAGTAATCGTAAGAAACGTTCATTGAATCCCAAATGCTTTTAATTAAAGCGGCGATTTCGTCTACGAATTGTTGGGGGGTAACGCCCTTTTCCGCGGCTTTAAGTTCTACCTTTTGACCGTGTTCGTCCGTTCCAGTTTGGAAGAAAACGTCGTAACCTTGCATTCGTTTAAAACGCGCGATACTGTCTGATAAAATAATTTCGTACGTGTTGCCAATGTGGGGCTTGCCTGAAGTGTAGGTTATTGCAGTAGTTAAATAAAATTTTTCTGCCATTTGTTTTCTCCTTTTTTTCGTCTATAAAAATATAACATATTTTTAAGTAATTGTAAATAAAAAAATAGTACTTTTTGCATAATCGCCCTTTTACGGCATATACGGCAGCGTTTTTACATATTTTATAACGTGAACGCAATTTTTACCTTCGTTTTAATAACGTCCGCTTTAATTTTGGCATTTATTTCGCCTGAAAGTTTTTTATCCTCTATGCTAAACGGCTCTAAAAACGCCGTATATTGCGCCGTAACGCTATTCACCGTTTATTCGGTTTGGATGGCGATTTCTAAAATTGCAGAAGAAGGCGGGCTTTGCGATAAGCTTTCTACCCTTTTAAAAAAGCCGATAAAACGTATATTTAAAACGGACGACGGCGAGGCAGTAAAATGCGTTAGCATGAACGTTGTTTGCAATATTTTAGGTTTAGGCGGCGCTGCCACACCGTTTGCAATAAGGGCAATAAATAGATTTAATGGCAAAATAACGCATTTGCTATGCGGCTTTTATTTATTATTAACGCAGCTTCCGTGCAAATTATCCCCACCACGGTTATCGCTTTGCGCGCAAGCTATAATAGCGTTAGCCCCTCGGATATATTTATTCCGTCGCTGATATGTTCGGGGGGGTGTTTAGCTTTATCCCTTTTAATTTTTTTAGTAACGGAAAAAGTATGGCAAAGATAATTCCCCTGTTTATTGCGGCAATTTTAATTTTTGCGCTAATTAAAAAAGTTAATATATATTCCGCTTTTTGCGGTGGTGTGGGTGATGCTCGCAATTTTATATTTTCACTTTTGCCCTGCCTTTGCGCCGTGTTTATAACGTGCGAACTTATGGAAGCTTCGGGAATAACTTTTGCAATAACCAAGCTTTTATCCCCTATTCTTTCCGCCGTACGAATACCGCAAGAGCTTGCAAAATTAATAATTATAAAGCCCTTTTCGGGTAGCGGTTCGCTTGCGTATTTAACGGATATTATAAAAAATTTCGGAGCAGATTCTTATATAGCTCGCTGCGCCTGCGTTTTATACGGTTCTACCGAAACTGTTTTTTACGTTTCTGCCGTTTATTTTGCGGGCATTAAAGCAAAAGGTGTTACTAAATCAATTATAATTGTTCTTATTTGCTCGTTTATAAGCTCGATTTTTGCCTGCTTTTTATGTAAATTTTTGTAAGATAAAGAATTTTTGCAATTTTGAGTGTCAAATTTTGCAATTTTACTTTATCGTAGTAAATTATTTTCAATTTTTGTTTGCAATTATAAAAAAACGGCGAAGAAAAAATTTTTTAATATTTTATTTTACTTTTTTTAAAAAAAGGATATAATAATACGTGTAAACGATAAGTAAGTCGTTTATTTGAAACAGCTCATCATTTTCCCCCTTATCATATAGGAACGGCGCAGACTTCGGTCTGCGTCGTTTCTTTTTAACAAACAAAGCGGAATATATAAATAAACATATAAAAGCGGCAGCAAAATTTGCCGCCGCTTTTTATTTAAATGAATTAATTTTTAGGGGTATCGTTAGAACCAGTTGCCTTTTTTAAAAAATTTCTTTTAAGCTCTTCTAACTTTTCTTTACTTGAATATATTCTGTGCGCCGCCGAAACGGAAGTTGTTACCATAAATATTGCCGAATCTATTTCTCGCAAGGAGGTGTTTTTACCAAAAGTGAACCTTACCGAACTTTTTGCAACGCTTTCGTCGTAACCCATAGCCTTTATTACATGCGAAGTTTTTACCGCCCCCGAAGAACAAGCCGCCCCCGTAGAGCAAGCAACCTTTCTGTTATCAAGCATCATTACGAGTTGTTCACCCGTACACCCTTCAAATGCGATATTGGCGTGCCCGGGCAACATTTTATTTTTATCGCCCATAAGGGTTGCGCCCGAAATTGCCAACACTTTATTTAAAAAAGCGTCGCGCAGTTTTCTAATTTTATCGTTGTTAATTTCCATATGTTCAACGGCTTTTACGTAGGCGGCAACGAGCCCTATAATACCGGCGGTATTAGTAGTTCCACCACGCAATCCGCGTTCTTGGTTTCCGCCCGAAATTAAGCGGTTAATTTGCGAACCTTTTTTTAAATATAAAAGCCCTACGCCTTTTGGCCCGTAAAATTTGTGCGCCGATATAGAAAGCCCGTCCACGTATTTAGTTGGCAAGCGCATATATCCCGCCGTTTGAACGCAATCGCAAAAAAAGAAAACTCCCTTTTCCTTTAAAACTGCGCTTATTTCTTCTATTGGATTAATAACGCCCGTTTCGTTATTGGCGTGCATAACGGCGCAAAAAATAGTATCTTCCCTTAAAGCGTTTTTAATGGCTTCTGGGGAAATAGTACCGTCCTTTTCGGCGTTTACGAACGTTACTTCAAAGCCCTTTTTTTGCATTTCTTTTGCGCTTTCTATTAACGCCGGATGCTCTATTGCCGAAACTATTATATGTTTGCCCTTATATTCTAAAGCCGAGCAAACGCCTTTAAGCGCCCAGTTATCCGATTCCGTTCCGCTACTGGTAAAATAGAGCTCTTCCGATAAACACCCTAATATTTTAGCTAAATAGTCGCGCGCCCTAACAATAGCGTTTGCCGCCGTTTTACCAAAACTGTGCTGCGACGAGGGGTTGCCGAAATCTTGCAAAAGATAGGGCGTCATTATTTTTAAAACGTCTTCGTCAAGCGGCGTGGTTGCCGCGTAATCTAAATAAACTGCCATAAAAATTTTTCCTTAGTTTTTGGGATTGATTGCGGTATATATGCGTTCCAACATTAAAAGTTTTGCTTTTTCGTTTAAATATTTTCTGCCTATTTTCGTCGATTTATCGCTTTCGTTATACTTAACTTTGCGTTTGGCGTTTACAAATCCTCTTAAAAAAACTACGCTTAAAATCAAAGTGATAACCGCCACCGCCGCAAACGAAATGGCAAGTGTCATAAACAGTCCGTCCGTGCGGGAAAACATTATAGACGCAAAAACTATTGCAACCACTACAGACAACATAAACGGTATAAACGAGCAAATAAAGCGGGTTTTTGCCACCTTTAAGTTGTTTGCAAAAACGCTTCTGCGCTCTAATTTACCGCTCTCGTTTTTATCGCTTAAGCTTGCAACTTCCGCTCTCATTTTTTCAACTAAACCGTCAAGCGATTTTTTGGAATATTCGCTTAAACCCTTTCTATCTTCTAACGAGCAGTTTTCCGCCACCAAATCGGCAGCGTCGGCACAGCGCTCTACCTCGTTAAAGTTGGTAAAATCAAGCGTTAACGCCCTTAATCTAAGCGCGCTTAACGCGGGGCTTTTTCCGTCGTTTACAAGCCCCTCTTCGGCATATTTGCAAGCCGAGGAATAGTCGCCGTCTTCTATTGCCTTTTTCGCCTTTTGGGTAAATTCTTGGGCAAGCTCCATTCTTTTTTGCTCTTCCATCTTGCGTTCTTCTATGGCGGCGTAAAGCTGTTCGGGCGTCATAGTCGCAGCGTCCTCGTCGTCGTAGGCAAACTCGGGCACTTCAAATTCCGCTTCTTCTTCATCTTCTTGATAGCTTTCGTCGATAAAAAGCTCGTCTTCGCCGTCGGCGTTCTTTTTAATGCGATATTTTTTGTCTTTGTTTAAATCGTTTAATCTTTCTTCTGCCATATATACGTTCCTTTGGCTTTATTTTAAATTATTAATTGCTTTCGCAAATCGGTGCTGCACTTAATCGTTTTTTTGCTTATTTACTGGAATAACCGTTTTGGTTTGAATAACACGCGCTTTGCCAAAATATCGCGACTGCGCCCAGCGGCAAAATTCAGCGTTTTGAAATATTACGTAAACGGCGCTGCCTGAGCCCGTCATATTAACGCCTTCGGGAGAAAAGCACAGCGCGTTTTCGTACTCCGTTTTAATTGCGCTGCAAAGACTTATTGCAGGGGCAAACAAATCGTTATTAAGGTTTTTACAAAGCATGGCCACGTCGCCGTTTAAAAGGGCGTTTTCGGCGTTCCCGCTATATCTTCCGTTCGTTTTTTCAAGCTTGTCGAACCTTTTATAACATTCGGCGGTGGAAACTCCTTCCTTGGGTAAAAAGATTAAAAAGTCGAGCTTTAATTTGGAGTTTATCGGCTTTACTTCTTCTCCCCTGCCCGTAAGACGGGCGTAGCCACCCCTGAGCATATAAGCCGTATCTGAGCCGACGGAATTTGCAATTTCTATTACACCTTCTTCGTCGGTTATTTTATAAAGTTTTTTAAGCGCGTTTAAAACGCCTGCCGCATCCGCCGACGAGCCGCCCATCCCCGCGCCCATAGGTATATTTTTATAAACGGTAATATCCGCGCCCGTGGTGTTAAATTTTTCAATAAACGCCTGCGCAGCCTTTACCGCATTGTTATTTTCATAGGGAATACTTTCGCACCCAAGCCCGTGCATAGCTATGGTAACCAACCTATCTTTTCGCTTGGAAACGCATATTAAATCGTATATATCCACCGTTGTAACTACGCTATCAATAAGGTGAAAGCCGTTTTTTGCGCCCGTTATATCTAACGTTAAATTGAGTTTTGCATACGCTTTTACTTGCACGTTCATAAAGTTATTATAACACAATAAGTTAGGCTTTTCAATTGTTTATATAAGTTTTTAAAAAAATTTACCGCAGAGCTTAAATTTTGCTCCGCGGCTATCTTTTTGTCTATATTTTATTGGGATACGGCTGCACTATTACAAATATCGCCGCGGTCATTTTTTTATTTTTGTCTATATATTATTATCCGTTCAAGCCCCGTTAAAGGGAAGGTTAAATCGGGGTTGCAAGCGGAAACTTCTTGGGGAGTTTTTTTAAGTTTTTTTGCAATATCCCACAAACTATCCCCGCGCGAAGGGATAT
>JAGAMH010000039.1 GCA_017624815.1 Clostridia bacterium | reverse complement strand
TATCCAAAAACCCGAAAAAGCGCAATTTACCGAAAGAAAGCCTCAGCCCCGTCAAGAAAACAAAACGTTCGTAAATAAGGGTTCTGAAAAGCCTCAATTTAACCGTGGAGATAAACCTCAACGTCCTCAACAAGGCGGATTTAACCGTCCTCAACAGGGCGCAAACGCGGCTCGTCCCCAGCAGGGCGCAAACGCAGCACGCCCTCAACAAGGCGGCGCAAAATTCTCCGCTCCCGCAGCTTCGGCATCGGCAAATAAACCCGCAAATAAAAACTTTGGCGCGGATAAGAAAAAGCAGAGCTTTGAAAAAACTTACGTTGAAAAGGAAAAACGTCCTACCAATAAGCGTGCCCTTCAAAAACAACAAGGAGCAAGCGTTTCCGATTTCGACGAAGATAAGAGTGGCTACAGAAAACTTCGCGTTAAAAAGGATAAAAAACAACAAAGCACTCAAACCATTAAAATTGAGCACGCAGTCGTTACCACTAACGAAATACCTTTAAAGGTACTTTCTGAAAAGTTAGGTATATCCGCCGTTGAAATTACCAAGCGCCTATTCAAAGACGGTATTATGAAAACGGTTAACGAATCAATCGATTACGATACGGCGGCGTTACTTGCGGCAGGTTTGGGTATTGAACTTGAATATAAACCCGAAAAAACGGCGGAAGAAATTCTTTCTGAAAAACAAGCAGACACGGTTGAAGAAATCGAAAGCTTAGTTGCCCGCGCTCCCGTAGTAACCGTTATGGGACACGTAGACCACGGTAAAACTTCGCTTTTAGACTATATTAGAAAAACCAAGGTAACCGCAGGTGAAGCGGGCGGCATAACCCAACATATCGGCGCTTATTCCGTATCTGTAAGCGGCAAAAGCATAACCTTTTTAGATACCCCCGGACACGAAGCGTTTACCGCAATGCGTGCAAGGGGCGCGCAAGTTACCGATATCGTTATATTGGTAGTTGCTGCCGACGACGGCATTATGCCCCAAACCATAGAAGCGATTAACCACGCAAAGGCGGCAGGCGTTTCAATTATAGTTGCAGTAAATAAAATGGATAAAACTGCGGCTAACCCCGATAAAATTAAACAAGACTTAACCAACTTTGGCTTAGTTCCCGAAGAATGGGGCGGCGACACTATCGTTTGTCCTATATCTTGTAAAACGGGTATGGGCATAGACGAACTTTTAGAAAACGTTTTACTTGTTGCCGAAATGAAAGAACTTTTGGCAAACCCCGAAAGATCGGCTCGCGGTACTATTATCGAAGCTCAGCTCGATAAGGGTAAAGGTCCTTTGGCTTCCGTGCTTATTCAAAACGGTACTCTCCGCACCGGCGATAATATCATATCAGGTACTGTAACGGGTAGAGTAAGAGCAATGATCGACGATAAGGGTAGAACGGTTAAAGAAGCTGGTCCTTCCATGGCGGTGTTCGTACTCGGCTTTGAAGAAGTACCCAACGCAGGCGATTCTATTTTTGCAGTAACCAAAGAACTTATGAACCAAGTTATCGAAGAAAGAAAGAGAAAGGAAAGCGACGCAAGAGTTTCGGCTGCTTCTAAAATCTCTCTCGACGAAGTATTCGGTAAAATTGCCGAAGGCAATATGAAAAACCTTAACCTTATAATTAAGGGCGACGTTCAAGGATCGGTAGAAGCTGTTAAACAATCGGTTGTAAAACTTTCTAACGAAGAAGTTATAGTAAAAGTTATTCACAGCGCGGCAGGCGCAATTAACGAATCCGACGTAATGCTCGCAGATTCTTCAAACGCAATAATTTTAGGCTTTAACGTTCGTCCCGACACCAAGGCAAAAGCGTTGGCGGAAAGAAGTAAGGTAGACGTTCGTTCTTACCGCATAATCTACGACCTTTTAGACGATATAGAATCGGCGTTGAACGGTATGCTTACTCCTAAATATCAAGAAGTATATCTTGGCAAGTGCGAAGTTCGTCAAACCTTCAAAATTACCGGCGTTGGCAACATTGCAGGTTGTTACGTTCAAGAAGGTAAAATTATCCGTGGTGGCAAGCTTAGAATTTACCGCGACAACGTGCTCGTAGTAGAAGGTAACGTACAACAGCTTAAACGCTTTAAAGACGACGTTAAAGAAGTTAACTACGGCTTTGAATGCGGTTGCGCTATCGAAGGTTTTAACGATATTAAAATCGGCGATATAATCGAATGTTATCACATACAAGAAATCGCAAGAAAATAAGGAATATAAATGAAAGGAAATAGAGGAGAGCGCCTCGGCGGTGAATTCCAAAAGGAAATTTATACCGTAATATCCACTAAGCTTCGCAATAAACATCCTGAACTTAGTGCAATTATAAGTATAACCCAAGCGGATATAGCCCCCGACCTTAAAAGCGCAAGAATATACGTTAGCATTTACGATCCTAACGAAGAAAAAAAATTAAACAGTTTTCAAATTTTAAAAGACAACGCGGGCTTTATCCGACGCGAACTTTCTAAAGTTATGCGCCTTCGCACCGTACCCGAACTTAGATTCGTGTTAGACGGCAGTATGGAATACGGCTCGAAGATAGATAAAATTTTAAACCAAATACACGTGGATGACGAAGATGAAGAGTAATTTAACGGCAGCAGAAATTGCAACACAACTAAATAAGGCAAAAGTCGTTGCAATTTTTTGCCACGTTCGTCCCGACGGGGACGCTCTCGGTAGCGCGTTATCGTTAAAAAACGCCCTTGAAAACGCAGGTAAAACGGCTTACGCAATTTGCGAAGACGCTCCTCCGCAAAAATATCTTTTTATAGAAGGCGTAAACGAAATGCTTACCGAAATTCCACAAGGTGTAAATTTTGATACTTTCGTAACCGTGGACAGCGCGGATAAGAGCAGACTTGGCAAGTTCGAAATAGACTATCTTAGATTTAAGGGCAATAAAATTAATATCGATCACCATATATCAAACGATAGATACGGCGATTATAACTTCGTTTACGAATGCCCCGCAACGTGCCAACTTTTACCCGAAATTTTTAGTGCGGCAAAGTTAGAAATAAACGAAAAAATTGCCAATTTATTAGCTTTTGGTCTTATTACCGATAGCGGCAATTTTACTCATCAAGACGTAGATGAAAAAACTTTTACCGTTGCGGCAAAATTAAAGGCAAAAGGCGCAAACGTAAATAGATTAAATTATTATCTTTTCCAAAATCAATCTAAAACCAGGGCGCTTCTTTATGGCAGAGTTATGAATAAAATGCGCTTTGCTTTAGAAGATAAGTTAGTTTTTATTACTACTACGCTTGCCGATAGAAACGAACTCGGCGCAACTATTGCAATGACCGAAGGGTTCGTGGATTTCCCCTTAACTATCGACGGTATAGAAGTGTGCGCATCCATTCTTCAAATGAACGCAAATCAATACAAAGTATCATTACGCAGTAAAGGCAAGGTAAACGTAAACGCCGTTGCGTCGCAATTTGGCGGCGGCGGACATATTCTCGCAAGCGGTTGCACTCTGTTTGGCGAGTACGAAGAAGTTATCGAACGCATAACCTACGCCGTATATCAAAACTTATGACGGGATTTATAAACGTAAACAAAGCCCAAGGCGCAAGCTCGGCAAAAGAAGTAAGCATAATTAAAAAATTGACTAAAACCCCGTGCGGACACATGGGTACTTTAGACCCTATGGCAAGCGGCGTTTTGCCCGTTGCAATAGGAAACGCGGCACGGCTTTTCGATTATTTTTTAGAAAAGCACAAGGTTTACGTTGCAGAATTTTACTTTGGGGCAACTTCCGATACGTTAGATACTACGGGCGAAGTAATTTATAACGTTGGCAGAGTTCCCAAAGAAGAAGAAATTGTAAAAGTTTTACAAAAATTTACTGGCGAACTTTTGCAAATGCCCCCTAAATACAGCGCAAAATGCGTTGGCGGAAAACGCGGTTACCAACTTGCAAGAGCGGGTGTGGAGTTTGAATTATCCCCCAAAAAGGTAACCGTTTATAATATAAAGCTTTTAGAACGTACGGGAGATAGCACCTTTACGTTTAAAATAGAATGCGGCGGCGGAACTTATATTCGTTCGCTAGCAAGAGATATAGGCGAAAGCCTTTCAACCTGCGCTATTATGAGCTCGCTTATAAGAACGCAAAGCGGCGTTTTTACGTTGGAAAATTCGGTGAAATCGGAAAACTTAACGGCGGAAAATATAGCCGATTACGTTATCCCAACCGATAGCGTTTTACCCTACGAAAGCATAGTGTTAAACGATTTTCAGGCAAAAAAACTCTTTAACGGACTTACGGTAAAAACCAACTTACCCGAAGGTTTGTATAAAGTTTACGCTCCCGATAAATCTTTTTACGGTATCGGTTGCATCAATCAATCAAATTTAAAAATAAGGACGAAATTATGTTAGAAATTATCGAATACGGCAAGGACGAATACGGTTTCCCTTGTCTATTAGTGCTCGGATGTTTCGACGCTATTCACGCAGGTCACAGAGAACTTTTAAAAAAGGCTAAATTACAAGCAAAAATTAACGGTCTTGATTTAGGCGTTATGATGTTTTATAACGGCAAGGGCGGAAAACAAGTTTTTTCTTTTGAAGAACGTTTAAAATTTTTAGAACAATTCAACGTAAAATTCATTTTAAAAATTGATTTTACTGACGAATTTAAAAAGACCAAGCCTTTAGATTTTCTTGCAAATTTAGAAGAAAAACTCAACGTAAAAGCTTATATGAGCGGAAAGGATTTCCGCTTTGGCGAAAAGGCTAAAGGTAAATCCTCCACGCTTAAAAACTACGCCGACGACGAAGAAAACGGCGTATGGTATATGCCCGTTAAAGACGTTGTAATCAATGGCGAAAAGGTTAGTACTACGTTAATTAAAGATTGTTTAGCTCAAGGCGATATTGCCAAGGCAAACGAGCTTTTAAGCGTAAATTACTTTATTTCCGGCGAAGTGGTAAATGGTATGGGCAGAGGCAGTTCGTTAGGTTATCCCACCGTAAATATTAATTATCCCACCGAAAAAACCGAACTTAAACAAGGCGTTTACAAAGTAAAATCGGTTATCGACGAAGTTGAATACGAAGGCGTTGCCAACTACGGCGCTCGCCCCACTTTTAACGAAGAAGAACCAGTTTTAGAAGTGTATTTCGAAGGCTTTGAAGGCGATTTATACGGCAAAGTTTTAACGGTTGAATTCGTTGAATATTTAAGAGATATTCAAAAATTTGAAAATGCTGAAGAACTTTCCTCTCAACTTTCTAAAGACGTAGAAACAATTTCTGCTCCCGAAACGGAAGAAGTAGCAGAGGTAGTTGAAGAAGTGCCTGCAGAAGTAGCAGATGTAGTTGAAGAAGCTCCCGCTGAAGATGCAGAAGTGGTAG
>JAGAMH010000038.1 GCA_017624815.1 Clostridia bacterium | reverse complement strand
TTTCTAACAGAAACGTCGCTACGCTCGTAAATACCCTTGGGATTAAAAATCTCTACCAAAATATCTACTATCATATCCTTACGCTTTTCCATACCAAGCGCAAGAAATTGACATGAAAGATAATCGCCGTATTTATCAACGATAAGTGCTGGAATATTGTCAGCTTCGCCAAACACGACGCGGTAACAATTATTATAGCCAAGCCTAATTCTATGCTCATTTGCTTGAATTATTGCTTTTTCATATTACTCTGCGTCATCTAATTGACCATTTCTAATAAAAATTCGCACTAAAATTTTTGACGCGTGATTTATGTAGCCTTTGCCTATAAATCTCCCGTCGTGCGAAAATACGGTTGCAAGCGAGCCGTTTTTATCTTTTCCTTCAATTTTGGCTACTTCGTTTGCGTAAACCCAACTGTGTCCTGCGATTATTCTTTTTTCTTCGTTCTTTTTTAAATAAATACTATAAGCCATATTTTTTACCTTTTAATACATTTTAACAAAATTACTATAATTTAGCAATTATTTTAAATAGCGATTGCTTTTTATTTATAACAATGTTATAATTTTATTACTATGATGTCTTTATTTAAGTATTTAAAAGCTTATAAATTGCAAGCAATATTAGCGCCGCTTTTTAAACTTTTGGAAGCTGTTTTTGAACTTTTTGTTCCTTTAGTCGTCGCTTCGATTATCGACGATGGCATTAACGGTGGGCAAGGAGTGAGTTACGTTATATGGGCTTGCGTCGTTTTAATTGTTTTGGGAATAATTGGACTAATATCTGCCGTTTCCGCGCAATATTTTGCTGCAAAGGCTGCCGTAGGTTTTTCTAAAGAATTAAGACGCGATTTATTTAATAAGATTCAAACTTTTTCCTATTCGCAAATAGACGAAATGGGCACTTCGAGTTTGATAACTCGTATGAATAGCGACGTAAATCAAATTCAGTCTGGCGTCAATTTAATTTTAAGGCTACTTATGCGTTCGCCTTTTATAGTTTTTGGCGCAATGATAATGGCTTTCGTCGTGAACGTTACGGCGGGATCGGTTATAGCGATAACAATTGCTATATTAAGTGTAGTCGTTTTTACTATTATGATTACGACCATTCCGCTATATAAAAAAGTACAAAATAATTTAGACAACGTAACCTTATCCACGCGCGAAAATTTAAACGGCGTAAGGGTTATAAGGGCTTTTTGCCAAGAAGAGCAAGAAATTAAAAATTATGAAAATCGCGTTGACAATTTAACAAAATCGCAAAAATTCGTTGGTGGAATTTCATCTTTGATGAACCCTTTAACTTACGCTATAATTAACGTGGCTATAATAGTTTTAATTTACGTTGGCGCAATTAAGGTTGATGTTGGAGTTTTAAAACAAGGCGAAGTTATTGCTCTTTACAATTATGCTTCGCAAATACTCGTTGAGCTTATAAAGTTTGCAAATCTTATAATAATTATCAACAAATCTTTTGCTTGCGGCGGAAGATTAAAAGAAATACTTGATACTAAACCTTCGTTAAAGAGTGGAGATTACGTTAAAAATATAACGCACGATTATATCAATTTTAACGACGTAAGTGTAAAATATTCCGAAACGGCTGATTTTGCCTTATCAAACGTAACTTTTTCAGTTAAAAAGGGTGAAACTGTTGGTATTATCGGCGGAACTGGTTCGGGGAAAACAACGCTTATTAACCTTTTAGGGCATTTTTACGACGTTAATTTAGGTGAAGTTTTAATTGACGGCGTAAACGTTAACGCAATTGGCGACGAGATTTTAAGAGAAAAGTTTGGTATCGTTCCTCAAAAAGCCGTGTTGTTTAAAGGCACTATACGAGATAACTTAAAGTGGGGAAAAGCCGACGCCACCGACGAGGAGATTATGTCTGCCGTTAAAATTGCACAAGCCGAAGATGTTATTAAAAATAAAACGAACGGATTAGACGAAATGGTGGAAGAGGGCGGTAAAAACTTTTCCGGCGGTCAAAAACAAAGGTTGACCATAGCGCGTGCTCTCGTTAAAAAGCCTGAAATTTTGATTTTTGACGATTCGGCGTCCGCCTTAGATTACGCTACCGACGCTAATTTAAGAATAGCTTTAAAAGATTTAAGTTATAATCCAACCGTTTTTATCGTTTCGCAGCGAACGTCTTCTATTATGCACGCCGATAAAATTATCGTTTTAAACGAAGGTCATGTCGTTGGTATCGGCAATCATAGCGAACTTTTAAATAATTGTGAAATTTATAAGGAAATTTATAATTCACAATTTGAAACGGGGGTGGCTTAATATGGCAAAACCTTCACAAATTAAAATATTAAAAAGAATTTTAAAACAACTTAAAGGCTATAGGTTACTTTTGGTCGCGTCTATATTGCTTGCTTTAATTTCTGTGGCGGGCAGTTTAATAGTTCCTATATTTTTTGGACAAATAATTGATTTGATTATAGGAAAAGGCAACGTTGGTTTTGATTTAATCATTTATAAAGTCTTTTTTATAGCTAGCGTTATTGCGATAACGGCTATTTGCCAATGGTTAATGAACGTTATTAATAACGCAATAACTTATAACGTTGTAAAAGACGTGAGAGAAGAAGCTTTTAAAAAAATACAAAAACTACCTCTTTCTTATTTAGATACTAAAAGTACGGGCGATATAGTTAGTAGAAGCGTTTCCGACGTCGATCAGTTCGCCGACGGGCTTTTAATGGGGTTCACTCAATTATTTTCAGGAGTATTAACCATTATTGGTACTTTAGTTTTAATGCTCGTGTTGAATTGGATTATAGCGTTAGTTGTCGTAGTTTTAACGCCAATTTCGTTGTTTGTTGCAAAATTTATTGCTACTAAAACACACGCTCTATTTAAAAAGACAGCAAAGATAAGAGGTGAACAAACGGCGTTCGTCGATGAAATGATTGGCAATTTAAAGGTTGTACAAGCTTTTGGACACGAAGACGAAAACGTGGATAGGTTTAATGAAATTAACGAACGTTACACCAAAGCATCTTTAAATTCAATATTCTTTTCTTCGCTAGTTAATCCGTCTACGAGATTTGTAAACGCGATAGTTTACGCTGCAGTTGCTTTAAGCGGTGCAATAACTTTAATTTATCCAAATTTATTGCCGATTGCGTTTAGTGTGGGTGGGCTTTCTACGCTTTTAAGTTACGCAAATCAATACACTAAACCGTTTAATGAAATATCGGGCGTTGTAACGGAACTTCAAAACGCTATTGCATGTGCGGGCAGAATATATGAAATAATTGACGAACCGAGCGAATCATGCGATAGGGAAAATGCTTTAACTTTAATAAACCCCGAAGGTGAAGTAGAATTTAACAGCGTTTATTTTTCTTACGTATCAGATAAAAAATTAATAGAAAACTTTAATTTTAAGGCAAAAAAGGGACAGAGAATTGCAATCGTTGGCCCTACTGGTTGCGGTAAAACTACGTTGATTAATTTATTAATGCGCTTTTACGACGTAAACGAGGGTAAAATATGCGTAGACGGCAATAATATTAATGAAATTACCCGTAAATCGTTGCGCTCTAACTACGGTATGGTTTTGCAAGACACTTGGTTAAAAAGTGGAACGGTTAAAGAAAATATTGCTATGGGTAATCCAAATGCTACCGACGAAGAAATAATTGCCGCAGCCAAAGCCGCTCATTCACACAAATTTATTATGCAAATGGCAAACGGCTACGATACCTTTATATCTGAAGACGGCGGAAATTTATCGCAAGGTCAAAAGCAGTTATTGTGCATAACTAGAATTATGCTAACTTTACCGCCTATGCTAATATTGGACGAAGCAACTTCGTCAATCGATACTCGAACTGAACAACGAATTCAACGCGCTTTTGCTAAAATGATGAAGGGTAGAACAAGCTTTATTGTTGCTCATAGATTATCTACGATAAAAGAGGCCGACGTTATTTTAGTTATGAAAGACGGCAACGTTATCGAACAGGGAAATCACGACGAACTTATTAAAAAAGGTGGTTTTTATTGTAATTTATATAATAGCCAATTTGCCCATTAATAAAAATTAAGCGGCGTTTTAATTGTTTTAATTTTAACTATATGTTATAATAACGAAAATAAATTTTTTTGGAGAAAATAATGCTTCAGGTAAACAACGTATCACTTCAATACGGCAGTAAAAAATTGTTTGAAGAAGTAAATTTAAAATTTACTAAAGGCAATTGTTATGGTATTATCGGCGCAAATGGCGCTGGTAAATCGACCTTTTTAAAGGTTTTAAGCGGTGAAATCGAGCCGAATACGGGCGACGTAACTATGGATAAAAATGAAAGAATGTCTGTTCTTATGCAAAACCAAAACGCTTTTGATAACGTAACCGTTTTGCGTGCGGTTATGCTTGGGCATAAGCGTTTAGTTGATATTATGGACGAGAAAGACGCTTTATACGCTAAAGCCGATTTTACGGAAGCAGACGGCATTAGAGCTAGTGAACTTGAAAGTGAGTTTGCTGAACTTGGCGGTTGGGAAGCAGAATACGAAGCGCAAACACTTTTAAACGCTTTGGATATTACTGAAGAATTCTATTATACTTTAATGGCTGATTTAGATGCAAAACGCAAGGTTAAGGTTTTACTTGCTCAAGCGCTCTTTGGTAATCCCGACGTTTTACTTTTAGACGAACCTACCAACAACCTTGATATTAAAACTGCAAGATGGCTTGAAAACTATCTTATGGATTTTGAAAATACTATTATAATAGTATCGCATAACCGTCACTTCTTAAATAAAGTATGCACGCACATTTGCGACGTTGACTACGGCAAAATTCATATGATGCTCGGTAACTACGATTTCTGGTACGAAACGAGCCAACTTTTAGCTCGTCAACAACGCGACCAAAACAAAAAGAACGAACAACGAGCTAAAGAATTGCAAGAATTTATTGCCCGTTTTGCTGCAAATGCTTCAAAATCCCGTCAAGCAACATCAAGAAAGAAAGAGCTTGAAAAATTAACTATTAACGATTTTAAACCTTCTTTAAGAAAATATCCTTATATCGACTTTAAATATGAAAAAGATATAGGTAACGATATTTTGATGGTTGAGGGTTTAACTAAAAAGGGATATTTTGAAAACGTTTCGTTCACCGTTCAAAAAGATGAAAAAATCGGAATTGTAAGTGATAAGAGTACAACGATTTCTATGCTTTACGACGTGTTGGTTGGAAAGGTAAATGCCGATGCGGGAACTATTCGTTGGGGTAAAACTATTTCAACTTCTTATTTCCCTGAAAATAATACCGAGTATTTCCAAGGTTGTGATTTATCTTTGGTTGAATGGTTAAGTCAATACTCTAAAGACCACTATGAAGAATACTTAAGAGGATGGCTTGGTAGAATGCTATTCTCTGGCGAAGAAGCTTTAAAGCATGCAAAAGTTTTATCCGGTGGAGAAAAGGTAAGATGTATGCTTGCAAAAATGATGTTAGAAGGCAGCAACTTTTTAATTTTTGACGAGCCTACCAACCACTTAGACCTTGAATCTATTACGGCACTTAACAACGGTATGAAAAACTTTAAGGGTTGTATGCTATTTACCTCGCACGACCAAGAGTTAATGAATACCGTTGCAAACAGAATTATTGAAATTAACGGAACTAAAACTTTCGACAAAAACGTTAACTACGACGAGTATATTGATTTAATTACTGAGTAATTTTACAAAATACGACAATAATATTCAATATAAGTCAATATTCATTAAATATATTTTTCAATATTACTTTACAAATTTAGTAATTTATTGTATAATTTTGCCATAAAATAAATATTTAGGAGAATTATATGAAAACGACAAACGTAGTAATACTTGAAACTAACGAAGAATTTTGTAAAGAATTAGTTGAAAAATTTGAACAAACTGAAAATTTTAACGCGTGCGCTTTAGGCGGTAACGGCAACGTTGGTGTTGGGTATATTGCACAAAATAAACCTGACGTGGTAATTCTAAATTTAGTTTTAAGCGGTATAGACGGATTTGGCGTTTTAGATTATATTAAAAATAACGGGATAAATTGTAAAACTATAGTAATTTCCAGTTTTTCTAACGACGAAATTGTAAATTCGGTAATAGCGCACGGCGCGCATTATTATTTCGTTAAACCTGTTACGGCGCAAAGCGTAGTTGATCGTTGTAAAGATTTATTGAATTCCGAAGCTCTTAGTTATAACGTTTCAGCTACGGTTAGGGATAAGAGAAGAATTGCTTCTATTGATGAAAAAATTAGCAATATATTTATTACTATTGGAATACCTCCTCATATAAAAGGTTACGGTTATTTAAGAGAGGGTATAAAAATGGCAGTAGAAGACCCGTCTATTATAAATAACGTAACTAAGGAATTATGTCCTAACGTTGCTAAAAAGTTTGAAACTTCGGCAAGCAAGGTTGAAAGAGCTATAAGACACGCAATTGAATTAGCTTGGAATAGAGGAAGAATTGACGCTATAAGCGCAATTTTTGGAGTAAGGGTGTATATAGGAAGTGAAAGACCTACAAATAGTGAGTTTATTGCTTTAGTTGCCGATAAATTAATTTTAGAAGAATTAGTATAATTAAATAGCGCCGAGAAAGCTTTCCTTTCTCGGCGCTATTTTGTGTTAT
>JAGAMH010000037.1 GCA_017624815.1 Clostridia bacterium | reverse complement strand
GTAAAAACTGAAACTACCGACTTAGCTTTAATGACGTTTAACATTCGTCAAACGGATAAATGGGCAAGTAGAAAGGAAGCGTTTATGCTCTATTTAAACCAATCCGACGCTACCGTAGTTTGCATGCAAGAAGTAAAACTTGCTCAAGTAGAAGATATTAAAAACGGGCTTAAAGAAAGATTCGAAGTAGTTTATTACGGAAGAGAAAGTGGTAGTAACCCCGAAGGCTTAGCCGTAGTTTACGATAAGCACGTTTGGAACAAAATTGAACAGAGCGTGTTCTGGCTTTCGGAAACGCCCGAAGTAATGTCTAAAGGTTGGGGCGCAAGTTATTACCGTATATGCGTAAACGTTCTATTACAACATAAACAAACGGGCGCAAAGTTAAACGTGTTTAACGTTCACTTGGATCACCAAGTAGAAGACGCGCGTGTTAACGGAATGAACTTAGTTTTAGAAAGAGTGGCTTTAAGCAGATATCCTTCGTTCGTAACGGGCGATATGAACTGCACTATAGAAACGCCTGCAATAAAGGCGGCAGCAAGTGCAATGATAGATTGCCAAGCAAAATCCCCTATAACTGAAGGCGGAAATACTTATAACGGATGGAATACTACCGTTAACCCTGAAACGTTGGCAATAGACTTCTGCTTTGTAAGTAAATACGATTTTGAGCCCTTAAAGTTTGATATTTGCCGCGAAAAATATACCGTAACGGCAGACGGAATAACTTTTAGCGAAGATACTGGTAGCCTTCTTTCCGACCACTACGCGGTTAAAGCAACCGTTAGATTAACCTATAAAACAACGGTAACCAATCCCGAAATAAGCCAAGATGGTTTCTACGGCGATTTGGATAGAGTATAAAATAAGGAGGAACGCATGAAAACAAAGCAAAAAGTAATTTTTAGCACTATAATAGCCGTGCTCGTTGCAATAGTAAGCGTGTTGTTAATAGCGCAAGTTTTTAATAACACCGCCGTAACTAAGGGTATTTACGAAAATAATTTCGTAGCTGTTGCGGAAGAAGAAAACATATCCGAATTAGGCGCAACGTACGGCATGTATTCCGCAGATAAAAAGTATTTGTTAGTAACTACCGCATTGCGCGTAGAAAACCCCAAAAACTATACGGAAGTAGGCTATATAGTAACTAAAGACGGCGTGGAAATTAAGGACGAAAGTTTTAAATCCAACGCATACTATACTGCAATTACCGTAAAAACGGGCGCGGAAACTAGCAAAACTTATCAACTTACAGATATATTTGCAAACGACGCAAACGCAATGGGAATGATAATAGCAGAAATAGCTTACGACGCGTCTAGCACGTACACCGTACAAGCGTACGTAATTGCTAACGACGGCACTAAAATTACCACTGGCGAAATTGAAATAAGCGCAAGAATAATAGACGGCTCGTTCGACGGCGAAATCGATTTAGTGTAAATTTGAATTAAATATAAAAACGGCGGCAAATTTTGCCGCCGTTTTTATATGGTTTTATATGTAAATAAGTTATAAAATTATTTCGCGTTCTGGTTTATATTCAACCGAGGCTACCGTTATAAAATAAATCTTTTTAGCCTTTGCGCCCCTTAAAAGTTTACACGCTTCGTCGGCGGTTGCACCCGTAGTTAAAATGTCGTCAACAAGCAATATACGCTTGCCTTTGCACTCTTTGCGTTTATGCACCCTAAAACAGCCCTTTAAATTTTCTAAACGCTTGCGTTTAGAAAGCCCTTTTTGTTCTTCGGTGTCATGCAGCTTTATTAAAACGTCGTCTATAACTTTAACGTTTAATCGCTTGCTAAGCTCGCGCGCAAGTAATCTTGCTTGGTTATAGCCGCGCTTATACTTGGTCTTTTTTGTAACGGGAATATACGTTATAAAGTCAAATTCGGGAAAGCTTTTAACGCCTTGTATCATAAGGTCGCAAAAATAGTCCTTTAAATAGCCGCTACCCTTTTTAAATTTACCTATCAAGGCAGAAGAACCGTCGCCGTAAATTAAAGGGGAATACGCCTTGTCAAATTGCGGTGCAAGCGCTTTACATTCCATGCAAATTTCGCTTATAACGTTTTTGCGCCCGCAAACGGGGCAAGTAACGCCGTTGTTAAATTTTACCGTAGGCTTGCATTTTTCGCATAAATTATTGCCGTCAAACGTTTCTTCTCCGCATATATCGCAAGTAAAGTTTTTGGGGAAAATTGCGTAAAATACACTTTTAAAAAAGTTTTTAATCATAATCAAAAAATATCGCGGTAAAGTGAATTGACCGCGATATATCCTTTATTTAACGTATTTTTTAAGGTCGTTTACCCTATCAAGGCGTTCCCAAGGCAAGCCGTTTTTGCCAAAGTGGCCGTAAGCCGCCGTTTGAAGATAAATGGGCGCGCGAAGGTTAAGGGTGGAAATAATTGCGTAGGGGCGCAAATCGAACTCCTTAACTACAATATCGGCAATTTCGCTATCGCTAAGCTTACCCGTGCCGTGAGTGTTTATAAATACCGAAACGGGGGTGGAAACGCCTATAGCGTAAGCCACTTGCAATTCAACTTCGTCGCAAAGGTTTGCCGCAACCAAGTTTTTGCAAATGTATCTTGCCATATACGCTGCCGAACGGTCAACCTTGGTGGGGTCTTTTCCCGAAAAAGCACCGCCGCCGTGAGCGCATTTTCCGCCGTAGGTATCAACTATTATTTTTCTGCCCGTAAGACCGCTGTCCCCTTCAGGACCGCCTATTTCAAATCTACCGGTGGGGTTAATAAAAATTTTGGTGTTTTCGTCTAAAAGATTTTCAGGAATTATAGCCTTAATAACGTATTTTGTAATATCCTTTTTAATCTGTTCTTGGCTAACCTTATCGTCGTGTTGGGTGGAAACTACAACAGTATCCACTCTAACGGGCGTATTGCCTTCGTATTCAACGGTAACTTGAGTTTTGCCGTCGGGACGCAAGTATTCAATTTTACCGCTCTTTCTAATTTCGGTAAGGCGTTTTGCCATTTTGTGAGCAAGGGAAATGGAAAGGGGCATAAGCTCTTCCGTTTCGTTACAAGCGTAGCCAAACATCATACCTTGGTCGCCTGCGCCTAAAAGAGCGTTGCCGTCTTCGCCCGCCTTATTTTCAAGCGAACTGTCTACGCCCATTGCAATATCGGGGCTTTGTCTGTGAATAGCCACGTCTATCTTGCAAGTGTCGCAATTAAAAGTGCCAAAGTCGTAGCCTATGTTTTTAATAATTTTTCTAGCCACTTCTTCGTAATCTACGTTTGCGTTGGTGGTAACTTCGCCCATAATTAAAAGTCTGTCGTACGCAGCGCAACATTCAATAGCGCAGCGAGAGTTGGGGTCTTGTTTGTAAATTTCGTCTAAAATGCCGTCGGAAACGTTGTCGCAAAGTTTGTCGGGATGTCCTTCGGTAACGCTTTCACTCGTAAAAAATTTTTTCATATATATTTCCTCAAAAGTTTATTTATAAAATAAAAACTCCGCAGCTTACCGCGGAGTAAAGTTTTATTATTTCTCCCATCGGTACGGCGTTAGCACCTTGCGTTGCAGGTTGCTGTGTGGTCGTCAAGCCGTTCTCTCGCACACTCTTTATAGGTTACGCGTTTATTATAGCATTACGTAAAAAGCTTGTCAATTAAAAGTTAATATACGTTTGCTATTTTGCAATATTTATTTTATAATATAGGTATGAACTGTTCCATTTGCCCCGTTGCCTGCAACGCCGATAGAAGTAAAACGCAAGGCTATTGCGGCGCGGCGGGTATTAAAATTGCAAAATATTATCTTCACCCGTATGAAGAACCGCCCGTATCCTTTAAAAACGGAAGCGGTTGCGTGTTTTTTTGCGGCTGCTCTTTAAAGTGCGTTTTTTGCCAAAATTACGACCTTTCCCGCAATAATCGCGGCAAGGAAATTTCGGTGGAAGAGCTTGCTAAAATCTTTAAAGAGTTAGAAGATATGGGGGCGGATAATATCAATTTGGTAAACCCCACGCATTACGTAAAGGAAATTGCGGCGGCTTTTGCCATTTACAAGCCTAAAATCCCCGTGGTTTATAATACGCACTCTTACGAAACGGTGCAAAGCTTAAAAATAGCGCAAACGTTTACAGATATTTATTTGCCCGACTTAAAGTTTTTAGATCCGCTTTTATCCAAGCGCTATACGGGTAAGGCAAACTACGCCGAATACGCCATTCCTGCAATAAAATTAATGGCGCAACAACCGCTAAAATTCGATAAAGACGGCAAAATGCTTTCGGGCTGCATAATAAGGCACTTAATTTTGCCGTTGGCAAGCTACGATAGCGTTAAGGTGGTGGAGTTTATTAAAACGCTTCCACCCACCGTTTATTTAAGTTTAATG
>JAGAMH010000036.1 GCA_017624815.1 Clostridia bacterium | reverse complement strand
GTTAGCAGCTTTTGCTGAAATAGAAGTGGTGTACGCCGCGCCTTCAGTTGAAAGAATTACAACTGCGTCGGTAGATACGTCAACGCCAGGAAGAGCGTTTGCCGTATAAAGCGCGTCCGCAATTTTATTTGCGTAGTTTCCTTTAATAACGTTAGTTATATCGTTTTTAATAGAAGTTACTTTTAAAGCAGCAACTACGTCGTCGCTCGTTCCAATATTAAACTTAGGATAGAAGGGGGTAACGGTTTGAGTCTTTTTAGTTGCGTTGCCTACGGGAGTGGGCATGTCCTTAGAAGAGCTGTATTTGTTTGCGTCAACCGTAAGTCCAACTTCGTACTTAACGTTAGAATTATTTGCGTCAACGCGTTCTTGCGAAGCAGTTAAATCAAGTAAATATTTAAAGTCTTCCGAATTTCTTACGTCGGGAGCACCTTCGCCGTGAGTGAGCTTGTCTGCTATAAATACCTTTTCGTCAGCTTCGTCGGTAAGAGAGCAGGTTGCCTTAACGCTGTTTGCGTCGTAGCTCGTTTTATCAAGGTCGGTGTACTTGATCATTTTAATGTCGTCGAAGAATGCGTAACCTTCTACGTAGTTTTCCGCACCAGACTCGCCAAGCCCTAACGAGATGGTAACGGTGGTAGAAGCACAGTCGCAAGCTTCAATATATACGGTGTAGTTATACCAACCGTTGTTGCTTTCACCAACGTTATCTTTTGCAAACTTTTCGGTATTGATATTTTTGATTATCATAGAGTCGAGCGTCGTTCCGCCAACCGTATGTTCAACTTCGATAAACGCGCCTCTGTTTTGGTGAACGTCGTTATTTCCGTTAAACTTAAGGTTTGCAGTTTTAACCCATACCGAGAATTCTGCAACGGTGTTAGCTTCTAACGTGACGGTGGTAGAAGATTTATATTTCTGAGCCGTACCGTTGTGAATAACGTTTTCGCTACTGTCCTTATGGGAATAGGTGTAGTTATGAACCATAAGAACGTGGTTATTATATTCTTCTGTTTTTGCGCTGTCAGTATAATAAACGTTGCCGTCCTTATAAAGTTCAACGAAATCACCGTCGTTATCGTAATAACCTTCTTTACCGTTTTTAGTGTAAATAACCGCGCCGGGGTTAGCTATATAAGAATCAGCGGAAATGGTTGCGTCTTCTTTAAGCGAGCCTTCGGTATCCTTGAAAGGAAGGTCGGAAGATTCAAGACCGTTAAAGTCTAAATAACTTTCTTCGTAATCGTCCGCGTCTGATTCAAGTTCGTTGTTTGCGTCTAACTTACCTGCAAGGTCGGTAGCTGTAAAGCCCTTCCAAACGGAATCGCCCGTTCCGATAATACCCGACTTAACGTCAGATGCGGGAGTACCCAAGCTTGAATTCGTCCAGTTGTTTACGCTACTGATATAGTAAACGCCTTCGTCGTCTTCGTCTTTGTTTTCGTTGTAAAACTCAAAGTTTCCGTTTTTGATAAACTGAGTGTCAGTTTTTGCAACCGAAGTTTCGGTATTAGTTCCGTCGTCAGTCGTATCTTCAGTCGTCGTACAAGCGGCGAACGAAAGAGCCGAGGAGGTTGCCATTAAGGCGAAAGCCATAAAAATCGGTTTGAGTTTAAGTTTGTTAGCATTTGCTTTTTTCTTCATTTTTGCACCTACATATAGATTTGGTATATACCAATTTCTTTTAAATTCGTACTATACTATTTTAATATAAAAGCAACTTATAATCAAGTATTTCTGCCGTAAAAAAACGGAAAAATTTTATTATTTTTATATATTTGCGCAAACTTTATTTTATAAAAGGTAAAAATTAGGGTATTTTTTATGAAATCGTTAAAAAAAATAATAAAACGCCCGCTTACCGGTGCTTTGGTTGGATCGGTAAACGGGTTGTTCGGCGGTGGCGGCGGAATGATTGCAGTTCCTGCGTTAAATTCAATTTTAGGGTATTCTTCAAAAGTTGCCCACGCAACGGCAATATTTATAATTGCTCCCGTTTCAGCTGCTGCGGCAATAACGTACGTTATAAACGGATTCTTTATTCCTAAACTCGTAATTCCCGTTTCCATAGGCAACGTTTTAGGTGGCGCGTTAGGCGCTAAACTTTTAAACGAACTGCCGCAAAATATTATAAATATTTTATTCGTTATAGTAATGTTTGCCGCAGGTGTAAGGATGGTTTTGCCTTGAGTTTTATATTATTTACGTTGGCTGGATTTTTAGGCGGACTTTTAGGCGGTATGGGTATGGGTGGCGGTACTATACTAATTCCGCTTTTAACGGTATTTTTTAAAGTTGAACAACACGCCGCTCAAGCCGCAAATTTAATTGCGTTTTTGCCTATGTCGCTCATATCGTTACAAATACACAAAAAGGAAGGTTTATTAAAAACGGAAGGGGCATGGAGTATAATAATTCCCGCCGTACTTTTATCGGTACTGGGAAGCTTAGCCGCAACAGCGTTACCTTCTGTCGTACTAAAAAAATTGTTTGGGGTATTTTTAATTGTTTTGTCGGTACAAAGAGCGTTAAAGCTTGTTAATTCTTCGCAATAAGCTTTTTTATCGGTTTAAAATTAAAAATTCCCAATACGTAAAAAAGAATTATTGAAAACACTCCAACGCCTATTCCGCAAAGAATAATAGTTAATAACACGTTTATACTGCTAAATAAGTTTCTCAACAACGCGCCGAATAGACAACACGCTAAACAAGCCAATACGCATTTTAAAAAGTAATTAAATAGTTTAATGCCCGAACATTTCTTTTTTAGCAAAAATAAATTTAAAAGGGCGGTGATAATAAAGTTTAGCGAAGTTCCTATCATATACGACCAAATACCGATAAACGAGGTAAGCGTTAATATACTAATCAACTCGGCGGCAGCTCCGATAAAAAAGTATAATAATGTTTTTATTTCGCAATTCATAGAATTTAATATCGTCGTCGTTATCATAGAAACGCACATAGGCAATAAAATGAAACTGCATTTTTGTATAATTTCTCCGCTAAATTCGTTAGAATATATAAAAATTCCAATATCTTTACCTAATACGAATAAAAAAGGAATTAAAACAACGGCGATAAAAAATCCCGCTTTAACCGTTTTTTCAACGTCGTTTTTAAGCTTTTCAGTTTTGTTTTTATAGAAATTTTCCGAAAGCTCTGGCGCAATTACAACGGCGATTGAACCGATTAATGAAGAGGGAATAAATAAAACGGGTATAGCCATACCCAGCGCTATGCCGTAAACCGACGTTGCTTGGG
>JAGAMH010000035.1 GCA_017624815.1 Clostridia bacterium | reverse complement strand
TACCTACGCCCGTTTCAACGTAGATTTCGTAACGGGTGAAGGCAGCTTACTAGTAGACGGCAACGGAAAAGAATATATAGACTGTGCAACGGGCATAGGCGTAAACGCCTTTGGAATAAACGACCCCGACTGGAAAAACGCAGTTGTTGAGCAAATTAATAAAATTCAGCACGTATGTAATTTATATTATAGCCAACCCCAAGCCGAACTTGCAAAAATATTATGCAACAGAACGGGCGCAAAAAAGGTCTTTTTTGCAAACAGCGGTGCAGAGGCGAACGAGTGTGCTATAAAAACGGCGCGCAAATATTCGGTTATGCGTTACGGGGAAGGAAGAAAGGAAATTATCACGTTAAAAAATTCTTTCCACGGAAGAACGTTGGCAACTCTTTCTGCTACGGGACAAGATAATTTTCATAAAAATTTTGGACCTTTTGTAGAAGGTTTTAAATACGCGGACGCAACTGAAGACGGCATTTTTAAAGAATACACCGAAAAAACTTGCGCCGTTATGTTAGAGCTTATTCAAGGCGAAAGCGGAGTAAACGTTTTAGATAAAAAATTCGTTAAATGGGTAGAAAAGTTCTGCAAAGACCGCGATATCCTCTTAATTATCGACGAAGTTCAAACGGGCAACGGCAGAACGGGTAAATTATATTCTTATCAAAATTACGAAATTTCGCCCGATATCGTAACTACTGCAAAGGGCTTGGGCGGAGGACTTCCCATTGGCGCTTGCATGATGTTTGAAAAGTGTCAAAAAACTTTAACTTACGGTGATCACGGCTCAACTTTCGGTGGTAACCCCGTTGCTTGTGCCGGTGCAATTAGCATCATAAATAGAATTACCGACGAACTTTTACTTGAAGTTCAAGGTAAAGGTGCGTATTTTAAAATTAATCTCGAACGCATTAAAAACGTTGAAAGCGTTAGCGGTATGGGGTTGATGATAGGTATAAAAACGAACAAACCCGCAAGGGAAATAGCCGAAAAATGTTTGGAAAGAGGTCTTATAGTTTTAACCGCTCACGATAAGGTAAGATTATTGCCGCCGCTCAATATTAAAAAGAGCGAAATAGATTCGGCGCTTAAAATATTAAACGAGGTAATAGGTAAATGAAGCACTTATTAAAATTATCAGATTTATCGCGCGAGGAAATACTTTCAATTTTAAACCTTGCCGACCAACTTAAATTTGAAAGAAACAACGGCATACAAAAGGATTATTTAAAGGGTAAAAAACTTGGTTTAATTTTCCAAAAAGCGTCTACTCGAACCAGAGTTTCTTTTGAAGTGGGTATGTATGAGCTCGGCGGTTATCCCTTATTTTTATCGAGTAACGATTTGCAAATCGGAAGGGGCGAACCCGTGCAGGATACGGCAAGAGTACTTTCTCGCTATCTCGACGGTATAATGATTAGAACTTTTGCCCAAAAAGAAGTAGAAGACTTAGCAAAGTACGGCTCTATTCCCATTATAAACGGCTTAACCGATTACGCTCACCCTTGCCAAGTTTTAGCCGATTTAATGACTATTAGAGAATATAAGGGTAGCTTTAAAGGGTTAAAAATGGCTTTCGTAGGCGACGGCAACAATATGGCTAACAGCCTTATGGTTGGAGCAATTAAAATGGGAATGTCGTTTGCTATAGCTTGTCCTAACGGTTACGAACCCGATGCCGAACTTATGAAATGGGCTAAGGAAAACGGTGATTTAACAATTACTACGAACGTGAAAGAAGCTCTTAAAGACGCAGACGTCGTATATACCGACGTGTGGGCTTCTATGGGACAGGAAGGCGAAAAACAAAAAAGAGAACTTGCTTTTGCAAGCTATCAAGTAAATAAAGAAAATTTATCGGTAAGCAAACAAGACGTTATGATAATGCATTGCTTGCCTGCGCACCGCGGCGAAGAAATTACTGCAGACGTGTTTGAAGAACACGCAAACGAAATTTTCGACGAAGCGGAAAATAGATTACACGCTCAAAAGGCCGTGCTTATAAAATTACTTAAATAATAATTCTCAACGAGGTAAAAATACTATGGAAAATGCAAAAGTTTATTTAACGTTACAAAACGGAAAAACTTTCGTAGGTCAGCGCATAGGTGCAAGCGGCGACGTTATTGGTGAACTCGTGTTTACTACCGGCGTAGTCGGCTACGTTGAAACGCTCACAGACCCTAACTATTGCGGTCAAACGGTCGTTCAAACTTTCCCGCTTATCGGAAACTACGGCGTTATGCCCGAGGACGCAGAAAGTAGAAAATCTTGGGTATCGGCGTATATCGTAAGAGAAATTTGCGACGAACCTTCTAACTTTAGATGTAAGGGTAAACTCAACGATTATCTTAAAGAAAACGGAATCGTTGGTATATGCGGAATTGATACGCGTGAACTTACAAAAATTATAAGAGAAGTAGGCGTTATGCCCGCGGCTATAACCTCTAAACCTTTAAAAGATTTAGAAAAGCTTTCCTCTTATAAAATTGAAAACGCTGTAAATAAGGTAACTTGCCAAGAAGTTGAATATTACGGCAATCCCGAAAACGCTAAAGTGGTGGTTTGGGATATGGGTGTTAAAAACAGCGTAATTAATGCATTAGTTAATAAAAACTTATACGTTATTAAAGTTCCCGCATTTTATACCGCAGAACAAATTGCCCAACTTAATCCTCAAGGTTTAGTTGTAAGTAACGGTCCTGGTAACCCCGCAGAAAACGTGGACGTTATAGCCGAGCTTAAAAAGCTTATGGGTAAACTTCCCGTGTTGGGAATAGGATTAGGCCATCAGCTCGTTGCATTGGCAGTTGGCGGTAAAACGCAAAAAATGAAGCACGGACATCGCGGCGGAAATCAACCAGTAAAATGCTTAAAGTGCGGAAAAGTATTTTTAACCAACCAAAATCACGGATACGAAGTAGTAACTTCAAGCGTGGAAAATTTAGGCGAAGTTAGATTTGCTAACGTAAACGACGGCTCTTGCGAAGGCGTGTTCTATCACGATTTAAACGCAATAACCGTTCAATTCTATCCCACGGCTTGCGGTGGCGGAAGAGATACTACGTTCATTTACGATAAATTTATTGAAAAAATTAAGGAGGTAAAGTAATATGCCGAAGAGAGAAGACATTAAAAAGGTACTTGTAATCGGATCAGGCCCTATAGTAATAGGACAAGCTGCAGAATTCGACTATGCAGGAACGCAAGCGTGCCGCGTATTAAAGGATGCGGGTGTTAACGTCGTTCTTTGTAACTCCAACCCTGCAACGATAATGACCGATCAAGCTCTTGCGGATGAAATTTACCTTGAACCTTTAACCGTTGAAACTTTAAAGAGAATTATTATTAAAGAACGTCCCGATAGCTTACTTGCTTCCTTAGGCGGACAAACTGGTTTAACGTTGGGTTGTAAGCTTGCTAAAGAAGGCTTTCTCGACGAATGGGGAGTTAAGCTTATTGGTGTAAACCTCGATTCAATCGATAAAGCAGAAGATAGAGAATTATTTAAGGAAACGATGGAAAAAATTAACCAACCCGTCGTTCCTTCAGATATTGCTTATACCGTTGATGAATGCGTAGCGGTAGCAGAAAAAATAGGCGGATACCCCGTAATCGTTCGTCCCGCATATACGCTTGGCGGCGCAGGTGGCGGCGTTGCGTATAACGAAGAAGAACTTCGTTTAATATCTCACAACGGACTTATGCTTTCGCCCATCACGCAGGTTCTTATTGAAAAGTATATTGGCGGATGGAAGGAAATAGAATTTGAAGTTATCCGTGATAGAGCGGGCAACGTTTTAACCGTATGTTCTATGGAAAACGTAGACCCCGTAGGTATTCACACCGGTG
>JAGAMH010000034.1 GCA_017624815.1 Clostridia bacterium | reverse complement strand
CGAAAAACGTGATGAATACGCTATTTTGTTCGACTTAGGTTTTATGTCGTCAACGTACAGCGTAATATGCGGTAACGGCGTTGCGTTTAGCGAATCTTTTTCGGTGGGTATAGGGCATTTGGCTGTATATTTAACCTACGAACTCGATATTCCTTACGCCGTTTCTTTGGAACTTTTAAAACAAGTAAACCTTAATTGTAGAGATAGGGTAAATCAAATTATCGATTGCAGAATAGAAGGTAAATCGTATAGTTTTTCGGCGGCGCTTCTTCGCGAAAAGGTGCGCGAATGTTTAGACGGCGTTTGCGAAATGATAGAAGAATGCAAGCAAAATTACACGGGTGTGAACGTAGACGGAAAACCCATATATATAACGGGCGACTGCGTAAATACGGTTAGGGGAACGGTTGAACATCTTTCCCATAGATTAAGTAAAACGGTGCAAATCGTTTCACCGGAATTACCTTATTACGATAAACCGCAATTTTCGTCGTTGTTCAGTTTGTTAAATCACGCATTAAATTTAAACTAAACCATTTTATAAATTTTCAAGTTTTAACGGAGGTTAAAAATGTTTAACGATACTCAAAATAATATAAACTTATCAGGCAGAGCAAAAATTAAAGTAATAGGCGTTGGCGGTGCGGGCAATAACGCCGTTAACAGAATGATAGAAGCAAATATTAGATGTGCGGAATATTACGTTGTTAATACCGATAGTCAAATTCTTGCCCTTTCCCCTTGCGAAAATAAAATTCAAATTGGCGTAAACCTTACTAAAGGTCTTGGCGCAGGCGCAGAACCTGAAGTTGGTAGAGCGGCAGCTGAAGAAAGCAAGGACGCGTTAACCGAGGCAATTAAAGGAACCGACCTTTTATTTATAACTGCAGGTATGGGCGGCGGTACGGGTACTGGCGCAGCTCCCGTAATTGCAAAAATTGCAAGAGATATGAAGGTTTTAACCGTTGCGGTAGTTACCGAACCCTTCTCTTTTGAAGGCAGAAAACGTATGGAAAACACCGTAAAAGGGTTAGACAACCTTAAAAAATACGTAGATACCTTAATCGTTATTCCCAACGATAAAATTAAAACGGTCGTTGCAAAAAATACGCCTATGGCAGAAGCTTTACGCGTAGCCGACGAAATTTTAAAACAAGGGATTAAAGGTCTTGCCGAACTTATCGTTAACCCCGCACTTATCAATCTTGACTTTGCCGACGTTAAAACGGTATTAAAGGATAGAGGTATAGCTCACCTCGGCGTAGGCGTAGCTAAGGGTGATAACAGAATAGTAGAAGCGTTACGCGTTGCGGTAAATTGCCCTCTTTTAGAAACTACTATAGAAGGTGCTCACGCAGTTATCGTAAACGTAGTTGGCGGTAACGACTTATCTTATGACGAAGTATGCGACGTAGGTGAATTAGTTCGTAGCGTAGTAGATGCGTCGGCTAACATTATCTTTGGTGCGAGAATAGATCCTAACGTTCAAGACGAAGTAGAAATTACCGTAATTGCAACCGGTTTCCCTGGATTCGACGTTAAAAAGGAAGAAGAACCTAAACGCGTTTCTTATCCTAACGCAAATCCTTATAATACCCAACAAAATTACGGCACACCTAGAATGTCGGTATCCGAACCTCCCTATGCGCAACCCCAAATTCAACAACCTGCGCAGCAGTACGGCTATTATAACCAACCCCAACAACCCGTACAACCTCAATACGCGCAACCTCAGTACGGACAACCCCAATACGTTCAACCTCAGCAACAACCTTATTATCAAGCTCCGCAGGAAGAACCTATCGAACGCCCCAACGAAAAGGACGTTCCCAAGTTTGCCCGTCTTTTAAAAAATTTAGGTAGAAAAGGTTAATAAAATATAAAATAGAAGAAAGCGACCTTAGCAAAAGGTCGCTTTCTTCTTTACAAATTCAGCATTATTTAACTGAAAACCAATTTAAGCTTAGTGTTTGTTTAGTTCATCATTGTAAGCCGTAAGGATTGCAGTTTTTATTTGTTCTCGGGTCTCGGTGTTTAGTGGATGTGCAATATCCTTATATTCGCCATCATTAGTTTTTCTGCTAGGCATAGCAATAAACACACCTTCAGCCCCGTTGATAATTTTGATGTCGTGTACTACAAAAGAATCTTCGAGAGTGATAGAAGCAACAGCTTTTAGTTTATTGTCCTCCCTGTTAACTAACCTGATTCGTACATCTGAGATTTTCATATTACACCTACCAGAATATACTTTCATTGTTTATATAATACAATAAAAGTAAAATAATTTCAACAGTTTACATAAAAAATTTTAAAAATTTACAAAATTTTTTTAAATTCGTGCTAATTTTATCAACCGTTTAATAAAATTTATTATGCGCAATAATTATCTTGTTAAACGTAACGTTTATTATTTTGTGGGAATTGGCGGCGTAAGTATGAGCGCGCTTGCTAAATATTTAATAAAATTGGGCAAAACCGTTTACTGCAGCGATAGAGAAGAAAGCTCTTTTACTAGGGAGCTTGGAGAAATGGGGATAGAAATTGATATAAATAATTTTAACGACGTAAATTTAAAAATAAGCGAAGTTATAGTTTATACCGACGCTATTCCGCCAACCGATTTTAGACTCGTTCAAGCTCAAAGGCAAAACAAAGAAATAATATCGCGCGGTCAGTTTTTATATGAAATTAGTCGCTCGTTTTCTTCCGTTATCGCCTTTTCCGGCTGTCATGGAAAAACTACGTGCACGGCAATGGCAGCGCACGTTTTTAATTGTGCAAAAAAGAATTTTACTTCGCACGTTGGCGGGAGAGATTTGTCTTTTTCCAACTTTTATTCTACGGGAAACGATTACTTTTTAACCGAAGCGTGTGAATACAAAAAAAACTTTCTTTTGTTAAAACCTAATATAGCCGTAGTTTTAAACGCCAATCCCGACCATTTAGAGTGTTACGGGAGCGAAGAGAACTTAAAAAAAGCCTATTCCGTTTTTTTAGAATGTGCCGACGTTGCAATATCGTTATACGCCGATTGCGTAGTGAAAGGCGGAATAACCTTTGGTTTTGATAATCGCGCAAATTATTATGCAACGAAAATTAAAAACGATATGGGAAAATACTCTTTTTTCGCCCATGAAAACGGTAGGCAATTAGGAGAAATAAAGTTAAACGTTTATGGTAAACATAACGTACTTAACGCACTCGCCGTAATTGCCGTTTCAAGAAGCGTAGGTATTGCTTTTTGCGATATAAAACGAGGGTTATGCGAATTTGTCGGCGTGGAAAGGAGGTTTGAAAACATAGGAAATTATAACGGAGCACAAGTTATAGCTGATTACGCACATCATCCCGACGAAATTAAAGCAGTTTTAAGGGTAGCAAAAAAAATTACAGTCGGCGATTTATACGTAGTTTTTCAACCGCATACCTATTCTAGAACTAAAACTATGTTCAAGCGTTTCGTTGCAATTTTGTCGTCCGT
>JAGAMH010000033.1 GCA_017624815.1 Clostridia bacterium | reverse complement strand
GTGGCTTAAAAACTCGGTTGCTGACATTTCAAACCCGCGCGCTAACGCAAACAGAGTGGATAAATTTACGCTTTTTGCCAATTTTTTATATAAGCTTGATAAAGTGCCAATGGGCACGCCCGACTTATTTATAAGTTGCTGTTTAGTCATATTCCGTTCTTTTAAAAGCCCGTTTATTCTTATTATAACTGCCTCGGTAATCGTCATTAATTTAATCTCAAAGTCCAAAAATTTAGTAATGCGAATATTACGGAAGGAGAATATACTTTCCCTTGCCCATACACGTATGCTTATTATATAACAAAATATTGTTTAATGCAACACTTTTGCTTAAATTAACAAAAAAAAACCGAGAAAAATCGTCAATATTTACTATTTTTTTGTAAAAAAGTATATTATTTTTAACTAATTAATTTGTTTTTCTAAACTCTCGCAAATTCGAACCGTTTCCATAGCGTCCTTCGCGTACGCAAAAGCGCCTATCTTTTGGGCGTATTCTTCGGTTAAAACCGCACCGCCAACCACCGTTTTTATATTTGGACATTCCGCCTTTAAAAGCTCAACCGTTTTTTGCATAGAAACCACCGTAGTGGTCATTAAAGCAGAAAGCCCAACCACGTTTGCGTTAAATTGCTTTGCCGCCGCAACGATTTTTTCAGGCGGAACGTCTTTACCTAAGTCAAACACGTTAAAGCCGTAATTAATTAAAAGCGTTTTTACTATATTTTTGCCTATGTCGTGAATATCGCCTTCAACGGTTGCCGTAATTACTTTAAGTTTTTTTGCGTTTGCGCCTGCGGGGAACTTATTTTTAATAACCTCGAACGCCGCCGCAGCTGCTTCGGCACTCATTAAAAGTTGGGGTAAAAACAAAGTTTTATTTTCAAACGCTTTGCCAACCGAATTTAGCGCAGGGATAATTTCGCTATCGATAAGCTCTAACGGTTTTTGCGTTTTTAACCGCTCTTCCGCCATTTTAGCGGAGTCTAACTTTAAGCCCTTTTCTATGCAGTACTTTAAATTTTCTTCCAATTTAAGGTTTCCGCTCTGCTTATTTTCAGTCTTTTCAAATTTAACCGCTTCAACGCTTTGCGCATAGTTTATATAATTAAGGCAATTTTCGTCGTGCCCAAAAAGCGCACAGTAACTTTTATAAGTTTTAATAATTTCGTCTGAATTGGGATTTATTATTGCGGCAGAAAGCCCGTTTGCCAAACACGCTGCAAAAAAAGTTGAGTTTATAAAGTCGCGATTAGGCAGTCCAAACGAAACGTTAGAAACGCCCAACGACGTATTTACCCCCATAATATGCTTTAAATAACTTAAAGATTTAAGTGCAACTTCCGCCGCACTACTATCGGCGCTTACCGCCATGGCAAGCGTATCGAATATTAAATCTTTTTTAGCTATTCCGTATTTTTCAGCTTCACAGATAATGCGCTTTGCAATCTCTATTCTGCCTTCCACCGTGTTGGGTATGCCGTTTTCGTCAAGCGTTAGGGCAATAACTGTTCCTCCGTATTTTTTTACCAAGGGGAAAACGGCGCCCATACTCTCTTTTTTGCCGTTGACCGAGTTAATAAGCGGCTTGCCGTTGTAAATTCTAAGTGCCGAACGCATTGCCTCGAAATTGGAAGTATCTATTTGCAAGGGTAAATCGGTTACCGCTTGAATTTCGTAAACGGCGTTTGTCAACGTACTAACTTCGTCTATTTCTGGAAGTCCCACGTTCACGTCTAAAACGTGTGCGCCCCTTTCCGCCTGCGTTACGGCTTCGTTTAAAATATAGCCTATATCGCCTTCTTTAAGGGCTTGCTTTAACCGTTTTTTGCCCGTAGGATTTATTCTTTCACCTATAAGCACGGGGGCTTTGCCAAATTGTACACAATGCGTATAAGAAGATATTACCGTTAAGTTTTTATCTTTTGGTAATTTATGGCAAATTGTCTTAGTTTTTTCAATTAGTTGGGCTATATATTGGGGTGTAGTACCACAGCATCCACCCAAAACTAAAGCTCCGCACTCGGCGATTTTTGCCATATCTTCGGCAAATTTTAAGGCGTTTACGCTATAAACGGTTTTGCCGTTTTCCACCTTAGGAAGCCCAGCGTTGGGCTTTACTATAACGGGCGTTGAAGTGCAAGCAACTATTCTTTTTACTATGGGAAACATTTGGTCGGGAGCGAGCGAGCAATTAAGCCCCAAAGCGTCTACGCCCAACCCTTCTAACGTTGCAACCATAGCCTCGGGCGAAGTGCCCGTCATAGTTTTTCCGTCAGAGCCGAATACGCACGTTGCAAAAACGGGGAGCGAGCAAACTTCTTTGGCTGCGATTACGGCGGCTTTAAGCTCGTAAACGTCGTTCATGGTTTCAATTAAAATTAAATCCGCGCCCGCTTTTACCCCTGCTGATATAGTTCTTTTGAAAGCCGAAACGGCATCTTCAAAATCTAACGCCCCAAGCGGCTTTAAAAGCTTGCCCAAAGAGCCTATATCCAACGCAACGAACTTGTCTTTAAACTCGGCGGCAACGGTTTTTGCTATCTTAACCCCAGCTTCTACCACGCTTTCAAGCTCGTCGCCAAACTTAAAAACGTTTGCGCCAAATGTGTTTGTGCACACTATATCCGAACCGCTTGCAAAATAGTCGCGGTGAATTTTTGCAACTTTATCGGGATGGGATAAATTCCATTTTTCAGGTAATTCGCCAAGGGGTAAGCCTGCCTCTTGTAAAAGCGTTCCCGTTCCCCCGTCGAGATATATAATTGAATTTTTAAGTTTTCGTTCAATCGTCATAATATTCCCACAATAGCCGTAACCGATTTAGTCGGCGTCATAAAAAAATTATCTAAAAGCGTTATACCAAGACGTTTTTCCACCGATAAGGCGGCGAATATGTCCCGTTGAAGGCTTATATCCAAATCGCCGTACCCACACGAAAAACGGGGCTTTACCGCATTGTATTCGCTAATTAAAAAGGCGTTTAAACTATCGCAAAACTGCTCAATTAGCGCCGAGCCCATTGCCTGCAAAACGGTTGCCTTGGCAGGCGAAATTTTTTGATACTTTAAAATTAATCGGTCTACACCCGTGCCTACGGTGGCGGTAAAAAGCGCTATTTTTTTGCAGCCTTTTAAATTTTTGCAAAGCGATTTGCTTTTAACCTTTGCAAACTGCAAGTTTAACTCGCCATTTTGCTCACACTCGACGCAATAATCAAAAACGGAATAAACTGCCTTGGGCGAAATTACCGATAAAATTTCCCTTTCACTCTCGCATAAAAGCCTTTTAAGCGACTCTTCCGCCTCGCCTTTAACACCCAAATAATAGAGCGTTTGTTTTAAATCAACGGCAGATATGCCGCAACTAAACTCGTTTATCATAAAATTTCAGAAAGGTTTGCTTTAATTGCTGTGGCAACGTCGGGCTTGTTCATAGAATAAACGTGCACCGCGCGAACGCCGTTTGCGTAAAGGTCGATAATTTGCTCGGTAACGTACGCAATCCCCGCCTGTTTCATAGCCGCAGGCTTGTCGCCAAATTTATCTATAATGCGCTTAAAACGGGTGGGTAAAGTTCCGCCAGAAAGCGCCATCATGCGCTTAATTTGCGCGCCGTTAGTAACGGGCATAACGCCTGCAATTACTGGAACGTAAATTCCCGCGTCGCGAACCTTAGATAAAAAACTATAATATAAATCGTTATCAAAAAACATTTGCGTAGTTAAAAAATCGCAGCCGCAATCAACCTTGCGTTTAAGGTTGTCGATATCTGAATAAAGCGTGGGGCTTTCGGGGTGGCCTTCGGGGTAGCACGCGCCGCCTATGCAAAAGCCGCCAAAGTCGGCAATTTCTTTAACTAAGTCGCTAGCGTAACGGTATTCTAAATTACCGTTAAAATTATTGGGAATATCGCCGCGCAACGCAAGCACGTTTTTTATGCCAAGCTCTTTTAATCTGCCCAAAATTTTTAAAACTTCTTCTTTAGTAGAAGAAATGCACGAAAGATGGGCAAGCGGAGTTATTCCGTAATTTTTAATGTGCTTTACTATGTCCACGGTGTAATCGCTCGTGCCGCCGCCCGCTCCGTAAGTAACGCTTATAAAATCGGGCGAAAGTTTGGCAATATCGTCTACCGCCGATTTAACGCTTTGGTAGTTATCCCAAGTTTTAGGGGGGAAAACTTCGAACGACAAAACTTGCTTTTTTAAATTTAAAATACCGGGAATTCTCATATAACACCGCCGTAATTAAATAAAATTTATAACGTTTAGGGCATATTTTCGCCTTAATGCTTTTTTTTATATATAATATTTTAGCACACTAAATTAAAAAATACAATATTTTAAAAAAGTATGGATAATATTTTTTTAAGAAAGTGTAAAATAACTTTTACTTATATTTTTAATAAAGTGCGGCGGCAACCAAAATTGGTTGCCGCCACCCTAAATTTTTACTTAAATAATTTTTTATATGCTTAAATTCCTAACTGCTTAAATTCCCGCACTACGCTAAATTACTTGTTCGATTTTAATCTATTATGTAATTTGCAAAGCATTTGACAGTTATCGATATTAGTTTTGCCACCTTCACTCCACGGCGTTATGTGGTCCGCTTCCATTTCTTCTATCTCGTAATGCGCTTTTCCCGTTCCCTGTTTAGCGCAATGTGGACAAACGCCCTTTTGCCTTTCGTAAACCTTTCTTTTTTCGTTATCGGTAAAGGCGCGAATACTTAAATATTTTTCATTGCCGCTTAATAAATATTCGTATATTCCCGAACGTTTAGTTACGTCGTCGTCTTGCATTAAATCTACTATCTTTAATTCTAACTCTTGCGGATTATATTCTTTATTAGCGTACTCGTTATATAACACTCCCCACTCTAACCCTTTCATTTCCTTACGGTAATTAGGAAAAATAGTTTGTACCCAAGTAATTACCGATTGAAAATATTGCCATAACGCCGTTGCGTGGCTATGATTTTGATGCGCCGACATATAATCTTCAATAGTAACGCCGTCCCTTTTAGAAATCCATTCTAAAACTTTTTCTAAATAGTCTTGCCTTATTGGCGAGCCGTTTAAGTATTTACTTGCAATTTTGTATGCCGGACAACCCGATTTACTAAAATATTTTTTCGCGTCGGTTAGCCATTCGCCCGTATATATGGCGTTTCTAAGCTCTTGCTCGTAAAGCTTTTCACCCGCAATATTAATAATTTTAAACCAATCTAACTTTTCTTTATCGTTCCCCCTGCAAACGTAAATCATAAGCTCGTAATTTAAAAATTTACTGCGCTCGTATTCTGTTAAACTGTGAAAATATTTATTATCCAACGAAAAATCGCCGTTTGCGTATTGACAAATACTAACGGTGCGCTGTTGACCGTCTAAAAGCTCAAAACAACCGTTTTCGTCTTCTACCCAATACATAACGTTTAAAGGAAATTCTTTTTTAACCGTTTCTATAACGGCGTTGCGCTGTTTTTCCTTATACACGAACTCACGCTGAAACGCCGGGCGAATATTAAGCTTACCACCGTATCCTACCACACCGTTTTCCGCGCTATCTACGTAACCTTTTACCACGTCGGCTATTTTTATTTGCCTTAATTTTATTTCCATAACTATCTTTTCCTTTTAATTAAAATTCTACGATAACACATTTGTAAATCGCCATTCATATCTCTGAAACAAAGTTTACCCTTACGAAACCCTTTATGTTCTTTGAAAAGAGCGTTACACTCTTCTTTGCTAAGATTTTTACCCACACCATAATATACCCCCATATCTCCGCCATCAATTCCAAGAATATCAAATTGTTCTGGATTATATTTATCCATAAATGTTATAGGAACTCCCATAACATTAAGATAGTCATCAGGTATTTCCGACACCTTGCTAACATCTATTGCATTATAGTTTAAATATTTGGGATATTCTCTAGGTTCGTATTTTCTATAAAACGTCAGCATTTCTTTTCTCTTTGTCGTTTGTAAATTTGTAAACCAACAAATATTTCCAAACTTAGCATATTTTTTACCGTTTTCAATATAAGTGTTATCTCTTTCAAAAGTCTTAGGCACTTCAAACGTTTGTGCCCCAGCATTATAACCTAACCACAAAACGTTTTCTTTTAAATAAGGGAAAATCTCTTTATAAGTGATTGCATTTTGATTACCTAAAATTAAAAACTTTTTATCATACTCTATAAGTTGCGCAACGTATTCCCTAAAAAGCGAAAAGGGCGGATTTGTTACCACAATATCGGCTTCTTTTAATAAATTAACGCATTCTTCACTTCTAAAATCACCGTCGCCCATAAGCTTAGTAAGCGCGTTATTTTTATTTTTTAATAAATATTCTATATCCGTTAAATCAATAGCGCCGTCTTTGTTAAAATCGTCAACTTGGCAAATTTCTATTTTATACGCTTTTCTATTATCCACTATAGTAGTTTTTTCTTTATCGGGAAAGCAAGAAAGTTGCGTATAGGCTATTGGCGAATTATCGTAACAGGTACAAATTAATTTTTTAAGCTTTAAAAAATTAAAATTAAGCGCAAAATATTTAAAAAAATTACTTTCATAAGGGTCATCACAGTTACAAAAAACCGTTTTGCCGCTAAAATGCTCTCTATAATGGCTTAACTCGTTTTCTATATCTACAAGTTGAGTATAAAACTCGTCGTTTTTCTCTTTGTCTGCCTTTCTTAAATTGCTATTACCTGCCATTTTAATTTTTGCTCCTCACCAACACAGTTTTAAACTGTATTTTTATTATTATACAATTTCAAACTGTATAATGTCAAGTATGAAAAGAGAAAAACTTATTGAATATGATTTTTTACGAAAGAACTTAATTGAACTACGCGAAGATAATGGATTTACTCAAAAAGATATTGCTAACAAGCTAGGTATTTCTTATCAATCGTATCAAGCCTACGAATTGGGCGTTGCTGTTCCTACCTTGCAAAATTTCATTAAACTAGGAAACATTTACGATGTTTCGCTAGATTTTTTGGTCGGAAAAAAAGAGTATTAAAAATACCCCCGTTGTGCGATTAACGCACAACGGGGGTTAGTTGTTTTTATAATATTAATTTAACGAGCCGAAAAACTAATCTTCGTCGTCGGCGGGATGGTCGTGTTCATCGCCGTGAGGATCGGGGAATTTGGATTTATCGTAAGCAATTCCGTTTTTATCGTAATAGTCTTTAATTGCCATGCGGATTGCTTCTTCGGCTAAAACGGAGCAATGAAGTTTATGTGCGGGCAAACCGTCTAACGCTTCTGCCACAGCTTTGTTGGTAAGCGTTAACGCCTCGGATAAAGGCTTACCCTTAATAAGTTCGGTTGCCATAGAAGACGATGCTATTGCGCTGCCGCATCCGAAAGTATTAAACTTAACGTCTACGATAATATCATTTTCTATTTTTAAATATATTTTCATAATGTCGCCGCATTTTGCGTTGCCCACTTCGCCTATTCCGTCGGCGTTTTCAATTTTACCAAGGTTGCGGGGGTTGGTAAAGTGGTCCATAACTTTTTCGCTGTAAAGTGCCATAATTTTTTCCTTTTTTAATTAATTTATCCGTTAATTGCGGTATATTCCGCGGTCAATTTGTTTTTTTGTTATATAAGATGGGGCTTTTCGCCTTTTTCTAAAGCTTCCCAAACGGGCGAAATATTACGCAAATATTCTACCACTTTGGGCACTTCTTTTATAACGTAATCTATCTCTTCTTCGGTGTTCCATTCTGAAAGGCTTAATCTTAACGAGCCGTGCGCCACCTCGTGCGGGAGTCCTAACGCGAGCAATACGTGAGAGGGATCTAACGAGCCGGAAGTGCATGCCGAACCAGAAGAAGCGCAAATACCTTTAGCGTCTAAAAGGAGCAATAAGCTTTCGCCTTCTATGCCTTCAAAACACATATTTACGTTGTTGGGAAGACGCAAAGTTTTATCGCCGTTCAATTTCGAGTGGGGTATTTTTAAAAGCCCTTCTATAAGCTTATCCCTAAGCTTAATTTCTTTTGCAGCGTTTTCGTCTATATGCTCGCAAGCGTGTTTTAAGGCCGCCGCCATTCCAGCTATTGCCGCTAAATTTTCCGTGCCCGCGCGCTTGCCACGTTCTTGTGCGCCGCCTTCAATAAGGTTTTTAAGGGCTATTCCGCGTTTGCAATACAAAAAGCCAACGCCTTTTGGTCCGTGGAATTTATGCGCCGAAACGGAAAGCATATCTATGTTCTGCTCTTTTACGTTAACGTGAACGTGCCCAACGGCTTGAACTGCGTCGGTGTGGAAAATAACCTTCTTTTCACGGCATACCGCACCTATTTCCTTTATGGGAAGAATAGTGCCTATTTCGTTATTTGCAAACATTACGGTAACTAGCGCCGTATCGGGGCGGATTGCCGCCAACACTTCTTCCGCAGTAATAAGCCCTTCTTTGCTCACCTTTAAATAGGTTACTTCAAACCCTTCCTTTTCTAACTTTTTAAGGGTATGCAAAACGGCGTGATGCTCAAATTGGGAGGACACTATGTGCTTTTTACCCTTAAGCGAGCCCAAAATAGCCGCAGAGCGAATTGCTTGGTTATCAGCTTCGCTTCCGCCCGAAGTAAAGTAAATTTCCCTTGCTTCCGCCCCTATTAATAAGGCTATTTCTTGGCGGAATTTATCAAGCTCTTCCTTGGCTATTTGACCTACGGTATGCAACGAAGACGGGTTGCCGTACACCCCTTTAAAATAGGGCGTCATTGCGTTTATCGCTTCGTCGCTCATTGCGGTAGTTGCCGCGTTGTCTATATAAATGGTTTTCATCTCTTTCATTTTATCAGTCGGTTTAAATCCTACCTTTTTAGTATGATATTATTATAGAAATTAATTCCTACTTTGTCAATAGGAATTAAGGCGATTTTTAATATTAATAAAAAAATTACGGCAGAGCCTTATAAAAGCTTTGCCGTATTGTGCTATTTTAATAAATCTGCAAGTGTTTTGTTGTTTAAAAAGTTCATAATAACTTCGTCAAGCTCGCGCCATAACGGAAGGGATAAACATCTTTCGGCGTTTTCGCAAGGGTTGTCGCTATCCAAGCAAGAAACAGGCGCAATAGAGCCTTCGCTTGCCACGATAATTTCGCCCACCGAATATTCTTCAGGCTTTTTAGCAAGGCGGTATCCGCCGCTTTTTCCCCTTGCCGATATTACCAAACCCGCAGAAGTTAATTGCGCTATAACCGCTTCTAAATATTTAACGGATTCCTTCGTTCGCGCGGCAATATCCGATAGCGAAACGTTAGTTCCGTCGTTGTGCTGGGCTAAATCCAGCATTATTTAAGGGCGTTTCTGCCCTTGGTCGTAATCATCATAATCAGCCACCGTATTCAATCATTTTATCAATACACTTTACTGCCGCCGCACGCGTTTTTTCGTCGATTACAATCTCTTCGCCGCCAACGCCGTTTAAGCAATTTAACACGTCTACGAGCGTGGTCGCCTTCATATTGTGGCATACCAAGTCTTTAGAAAGGGGATAAAATAATTTATCGGGACACTTAAACTGCAAGTGTTGAACGATAGAATTTTCCGTACCTATAATAAATTCTTTTGCATTTGATTTTTCGGCAAAATCCATAATACCCGAAGTAGAACCAACGTAATCGGCAAGCTCTACCACTTCAGGGCGGCATTCGGGGTGCACTAAAAATAATGCGTTGGGATGGGCGTTTTTAGTTTTTAACGCTTCTTCCCTAGTTATTTTTGCGTGCGTAGGGCAACCGCCTTGCAAAAGCTTAAAGTTCTTTTCGGGAATTTGATTTTTAACGTATGTTCCCAAGTTGACGTCGGGGATAAATAAAATATCCTTTTCGGGCATAGCTTTTATTATTTTAAGCGCCGAAGAAGACGTTACGCACACGTCACACACCGTTTTTAAATCGGTAGTGGTGTTAATATACGCAACAACGGCATAGTTTGGATAGTTTTCCTTCACCTGAGAAATAAGTTCTTTATCCATTTGCTCCGCCATGGGGCATCCTGCCGTGGGATTGGCAAGATATACCGTTTTTTGGGGGGATAAAAGTTTAACCGTTTCTGCCATAAACCTTACGCCGCACATAATAACCGTGCTTTGGGGGGCAGTTTTCGCCTTTACGGAAAGGGCGTAGCTATCGCCCGTAAAATCTGCTATTTCGCAAATATCTTCGCTCATATAGCTATGCGCTAAAATACAAACGTCTTTTTGTTTTTTAAGTTGTAAAATTAAATTTTGAATATCTTTAATCATAAAAAAATTATATCATTTTTAGTTATTTCGGTCAATAAAATTAAAAGCAATTTTATTTAGTAATTATTTACTTAAAAGGTTGATTTTTATCTACCCGTTTATTATAGCAACGTATTCCGTAAAGGAAATTTTGCCGCACAGTAAATCTTTAAACGCCGTTCCTTGTTTTGTTGCGGCTGATAAAAATTTTTCCACGAACTTTGCAACCGATTCTGGCTTTAACTCAATTTCAGTATTGTCGCCTTCGTACCTAAAATAAAGCCTGCCTTCTACTCCTAAAACGCCAAAAGGTAACCTTTCGTTCGCCTTTTTTATAACGCCGCTTAAAACGTTATAATCAAACTTTTCTTCGTTTATGCCAAAATACCTTGCGTAACCTGTTATTCCGTAGTCTACCGAATCGACGTAAAAGGCGTAGTAAATGCTGTTTTCCTTATCGCCCACCAAGGCGTACGCGTCAAAGGTTTCGTCGTTAAATTCAAACTTAAACTGGTGATTTTTAAGCTCGGTTTTTAAAATTTCGTAAAGCCTTAAACAATCGAGCGAGGGGTAAAAATCCATAAAATGCCTACCTAAACGTTACTTTTTTTACGTATTCGCCGTAAGATATTTCGCCTTTAAAAAAAGATAAAACTGCTTCGCCGAAAATTTTCGTTTGATATACGTTAGTGGAAACTTCGCGGCGGATTTTTGTCGGTTTTACCGAAGTATTGGGGTAATGCTCTAATATGCAAAGATGTAGTACGCCGTTGGCAACCTTAAACTTAAAGTTACTTTTTAAAGGCTCGTTTATTCTTTTAAGAATATATTTCATATCCTTTTCGCTAAGTTTTGGTACGGGGAAATCGTACTTTACCTGATAAACGTTTGCAGCGACCTGCACGGATAAAACGACGTTTGCGTTTTGACCGCCTTGCAGCTTATAATCGCATTTTATGCAATGCTCCAACGGGTCGGCGTTTATCGTTAATCCGTTTACTACGTTTAAACTTTGCAACGCACATTCAAAAGTTTTGTCTAAATAGTCTTTATTGCTCGTCATATCTTAATTACTTTTTAATTCTCTTTCTGGTAATTTTTACTTTACCTACGGGCGGCGTTACCTCGGGCACGTGCGATAAATCGTTTTTAGCAAGCTTATGTTCGCGCTTAGCCCTATTTTTAATAGTCTTTTCCTTCTTCTTTTCTTCTTCCGTGCTTTCAACGAAGGGCACTTCGAAAATCATAGATTCAAACGGACGCAAATTGAAGGGTACGCAATAAGGTCTACCGTCGCAAAGACGTTCTTCCGCCTCTACGGTATAGGGACGCTCGTCGGGATAGGTAGAAAAAACTCTGTTATAAGTACCTAAAACGGGCACGCCTACCGCAAAATTTTCGCGGAATACGGGCGTAAAGTTGCAAACGAAAACTAGCGCATTATTATAGTTCCAAGGGTTTCTTCTTATAAACGAGAAAATACTTCTGTTATAGTCGCCGCTGTTTATCCACTCGAAGGAGTTTTTACAGCTATCGTTATAAAGCACGGGGCGTTCTTTATATAAATGAAGGAGCGAACGGTAACAGTTCATAACGTCCCTATGTCCTTCTTCGTCGCATAAGTGCCAATCTAAGCCCGATTTAAAATCCCACTCCCTCACTTGTGCAAAATCTTGCCCCATAAATAAGAGTTTTTTGCCGGGATGGCCCATCATCATGGTGTAGCAAGTTTTTAAACTGCCGAATTTATCCATCATGTTGCCGGGGAATTTATTTACCATACTTCCCTTGCCGTAAACGACTTCGTCGTGCGACAAAACAAGCATATAGTTTTCGTCGAAAATATATTCAAAGGTATGCGTCATTAACCAATGGTGGTATTTACGGTATACGGGATCTTGCTTCATATACTTTAAAGTATCGTTCATCCAACCCATATTCCATTTTAGGCCAAAGCCTATGCCACCTTTTGCCGCAGGGGCGGTTACACCCTCTAATATGCTTGAATCTTCGGCAATTATAAAGGCGTTGGTACGCTGGCGCAAAACGCTGTTTAAGTGGCGGAAAAATTCAAAGCCTTCTAAGTTCCACTCGCCGCCATCTTTGTTAGGTCGCCACTCCGTTCTGCCAAAGTTAGAAAATAGCGTTGCGGCAACTGCATCTGCGCGAAGGGCGTCGATATGGTATTTTTTAACCCAGAAAAAGGCGCTTGCAATTAAAAAATTGCTCACCTCTTTTTTTCCATAGTCGAAAGCCTTCGTTCCCCATTCGGGATACTCCGCTCTCAAAGGGTCGGCAAATTCGTAAAGGGGCGTTCCGTCGAAGTTGGCAAGCCCGTAATCGTCTTTAGGGAAATGTGCAGGCACCCAGTCGAGTATTACTCCTATGCCGTTTTCGTGCATGTAATTTACGAAATACATAAAATCTTCAGGCGAGCCGTAGCGCGCGGTAGGCGCAAAATAGCCCGTTACCTGATACCCCCACGAAGGGTCGAAGGGGTATTCGCATATACCCATAAGTTCAATATGCGTATAGCCCATATATTTTATATATTCGCAAAGCTCGTGTGCAAGCCTCTTATAATCTAAAAATCTGTGTTCGTCCGTTTTCGTTTCGTCCTTTTTCCACGAACCGAGGTGCACTTCGTAAACTGCCATGGGCTTTTCTAAAAAGTTTTCTTCTTCCTTTTCTTTAAGCCAAGCCGCGTCCGTCCACTCAAATTTATTTAAATCTGCAACTATAGAAGCCGTTGCGGGGCGAAGTTCGGAACGGTTCGCGTAAGGGTCGCATTTTTGCACTTCGCTTCCGTCGGCGCGAACGATATGATATTTATACTTTTCGCCTTCGCCTATATTGGGGATAAAAAGCTCCCAAACGCCACCGTCGAGCTTTTGCATATCGTTTACCCACGGTTTCCAACCGTTACTGTCGCAAACTACGCAAACGGCTTTTGCCGCAGGTGCCCACACCGTGAAATTCACTCCTTTAACCCCGTTTCTTTCAACAATATGCGCGCCCATCTTTTCGTAAAGCTCGTAATGCGTTCCGTGGTGAAAATAATGACTATCTAAAGCGGTAAAAAAATTATTTTCCATAATAATTCCCCCAAATATATGCTTAAATTAATCTATTTTTTGTCAGAATACTTATAGCCGTAAACGGCTGCGCTCTTAGCCCCTAACGTAACGAAAACTCTTCCGTGTTTTACGGGCAATTCTTCGCCTTCGCCGTAGCCGAAGCTCTTTTCGTTTAAGTAAAATTCTAAGCTAACCTTATCCCCGGTTTCAACGCCCGCCTCCCAAACGGGAACGGAAAGTTTAACGGGTTTTTCACTTCGGTTGATAACGATAACGGCGCACTCACGCCTATCAAAACGCGCGTAAGCAATATATCCGTTGCCACTATCCAAAGCCTTAATACTGCCCGTTTTAAAGCAGTTTAAACGGTTTCTTAGCCCTATAGCTTTTTTATGGAATTCGATAAGTTCTTTATCTTCCTTACCCCAAGGATAAGTTCTTCTGTTATCGGGGTCGGTCCAACCAACGACGCCTGCCTCGTCGCCGTAGTAAACACCGGGAGAGCCGGGCCACGTCATTTGAATTAATACCGCCAAGCAAAAAACCTTTTTATCTATTCCTTCCGCCGCCGCTTGCGGTCCTTTTTGTTTGAGCGTGCCAACCTGACCGTTCGTTCTCGTTAAAAAGCGGGAATGGTCGTGGTTGGATAGCTGATTGAGCGCAGAATCGAGCGAAGGACGGGAAAATTTGCTCATATTGATAAACATACTGTCAAAGAAGTAACCGCCGTCTAAAAAGCGTTTTTTGTCGGCGTTTTTGCTGTGTTTATCAACCCCGGTTAAAAACCACGTTACAGGCTCCATAAAGGCGTCGTAGTTCATAACCGAGTCCCATTCTTTACCGTTGAGCCAAGGCTCGGGCGAGCCGTAGTGTTCACTCATTATAAACGCTTCGGGTTTTGCCTTTCTTACGCTCTCTCTAAAAAGCTGCCAAAATTTATGGTTATATTTTTCGCTATGCCCTAAGTCGGCGGCAACGTCTAAACGCCAACCGTCTACGTTATAAGGTTCGGAAACCCACTTTGCGCCTATTTTTAAAACGTATTCTTCCAAAGCTTTACTCTCTTCGTAATTAAGCTTTGGTAGCGTTATATAGTTCCACCAACCTTCGTAAGGGCTATGCGCGGTTTCGTTTTCAAATTTGAAATAGGACCGGTACGGACTTTCAACCGACTGATAAGCACCCTTTTCAAAGCCCTGTTTGTTAAGGTAAATACCTTCTCTGTCTAACCATTTATTAAAGCTTCCGCAATGGTTAAAAACGCCGTCGATAACTACGCGCATACCGCGTGAATGTATTTCCTTTACCAAATCGGCAAAATAGGCGTTGCTCTTTTCAAGGTTAGTTTTGTCTGTTACCCTTTTAATGTACCTTTCGGCAAATCCGTTGTGTTTTTCCCAATGTTGAAGGGCGTGTTCTTTATCGTTTTCTATAACGGCAAGATGCGGGTCGATATGGTCGTAATCTTGCGTGTCGTATTTATGGTTGCTGGGCGAAACGAAAAGCGGGTTAAAATAAATAACTTCTACCCCTAACGATTGCAAATAGTCTAACTTTTGCCTTACGCCCTGCAAATCGCCGCCGTAAAAACAGCGCACGTCTAGCTCGTCGGGGAACTTTTCCCAACGCGTTATCCTTTTGGAATGTCCGCCCGTGTAAAAATATTCGTTATCTAAAACGTCGTTCCCCTTTTCGCCGTTGCAAAATCTATCGGTAAAAATTTGGTAATAAACCGCGCCCTTCGCCCAATCGGGAACGGTGAAGTTGGGAACGAAGGAAAAATCGTATTCGCTTTGATGATTTTCCACACAGCCTATGCGGTTGTAGCAAACCTTATCGTCTTCGTCGAAAAGCGCAAAATAATAATTTACTTTTTTATCTGGACAAACGAAGGAAACTTGATAATAATCGAAAAGCCCCTGTGTTTTTATTTTTTTCATCCTTTTTTTAATGCCGTTTATATATGCGTAAACGCAAAGAACGTCGTTTGCCAGCGTGCGGATGGTAAGCTTAACCGTATCGCCGCTCTTCGGTTCGTACGGTGTTTTAAAGCTTAACGTTTCGTCGCTGAAAATAGCGTGTCTATTTATCATAAATAATCCTTGTTGTGCCGTATTTTACAACGCTTATTGTAACACAATAAGCGCGTAAAGTCAATAATAAAATATTAGCCTTTACGGTTGACACTTTTTTTAGCTTGTGCTATTATTAAATTGACTTTGATTATATTTTTCGGAGTTTGAATATGAAAAAAGAAAAGAAGGTTTTTAACGCCGTAATTTACTGGGTCGTTTTAAATTTGGGAACGCTTTTGCTTGCGGCGGGCGTTTACTTTTTTAAATCGCCCAACTCCTTTGCAACGGGCGGCGTTAGCGGTATTTCAATTATCCTTGCAAAATTTTTACCATTAACACAATCGCACCTCGTTCTTATTATAAACGCAATTTTGCTCGTGGTGGGTTTTATTATTTTAGGTAAGGGTTGCACCTTTAAAACGCTTTATTGCAGCTTGGTTTACTCGCTCGAAAATATGGCGTTTGAATACTTTTTCCCTCTTGATTCAACTATAGTTGGGGGGCAAACACTTTTTAGCCAGCTTACGGCACAACCGCTTTTATCGCTTGTTTACGCCATACTTTTAACGGGCGTTGGCAGCGCCATTATTTTTAACTGCGGTGCGTCTTCAGGCGGAACGGATATAATTGCACTCATATTAAAAAAGTTTTCTAAAATTAACGTTGGTATGGCGCTTTTATTAACCGACACCGTTATAGCTGCCTCCACATTTTTCATATTTGGAATTGAGGCGGGGCTATATTCCATTTTGGGCTTGTTTGCAAAGGCGTTTTTAATAGACGGCGTTATAGAAAATATAGTAAAGAGCAAATACATAACGATAATTACGGCAAAACCTGACGAAATAGGCAACTATATAATAAACGTTATAGAACGCGGTTATACTTCTTACGACGCAACGGGCGGATATTCCCATCAAGGCAAAAAGATTTTAATAACCGTTTGCAAGCGAAGTGAAGCGCTAAAACTTAAAATTAAGGTTAAGCAATTAGACCCCGAAAGTTTTGTAATTATTACCGACGCAAACGAAATTTTAGGTAAAGGTTTTAGAGGCACGGTATAAAATAATAAGCCTTAACCCAACGCACAACGCAACGAACTAAATTAAGTAAACTAAAAATAACAACCCCTAACTTGCGTATATTAACCGCATTTTAGGGGCTTTTTATTTTTTATTGCAAATATTCTTCTTAAATTGTAACGCTGTATTACAACCGATTGCAGGTCTATAAAACTCGTAAAAAACGCCGTAGAAAGGAAAATCCAAAAATAGAAAAAGTCGCTGCAAAATAGCGTAAATAAAAGCGTTAAATAGCCTAACGGAATTATTATTAAGTGAATAAGTTCCGCCTTTTTCATTTGGTAAATTAATTCGTTTAAGTTGTCTGCGCTAACGGCAAACAAAGATTTATTAAAGGTAAACGCCTTTTCCTTCCACCTTTTTATTCCTAACTTTTCGTATAATTTCGCCTCTTTTTTAAAGGCGCAATAGGGCTTTTCTAAGGCAAAAATTTTGCTGGTTTTGGCAATAAACCCCACGCCGTATCCCACGGCTAACCTCATTGCAAAATGATATAAAAACGTGCCGAATATCATGGTAGGAGTAAAAAAATCGCCTAACGTTACGTTTAAAACTAAAAACGTTATAAACCCCAAAAAAGATATTGCCGTTATTAAATAAAAAACCACTCTGCTTTTCATATTTTTATTATAGCACACTTTTTAAGGGCAAACAATAAAATTTATATTTATAATTTTTTAAAATATGGAAATAAAGTTTTGACAAACTATTAAAATTATGTTATAGTTATTTAGCGTTAAATATTTTTTGCGTTTTTGAGCTTTTGCGGATGTACCCAAGTGGCTCAAGGGGCTCCCCTGCTAAGGGAGTAGTGCGGGAAACTGCAGCATGAGTTCAAATCTCATCATCCGCGCCAAGGCAACTTCGCGTTGTTTCTAATAAAAAAGGAAGTGTTTTTTCACTTCCTTTTTTTATTTTTTCTTTTCCCTCGTTGCCTTTTTTTCTTCTAATTTCTAATTGCCGAAATATGAACGCGATTGACTTGTTAAGTAGCAATCGCTACTCCGTCGAGCTTCGCTCTCCTTACAAATCT
>JAGAMH010000032.1 GCA_017624815.1 Clostridia bacterium | reverse complement strand
TTTTTAATTTTCATAGCGGGCTTATTTTCAACCGCTTTTCCTTTTTTGGCGCTCTTTACCTTCTTTTCCGTTTCTTTTCCCTTTTCTTCTTTTTTGCTTGAATTCTTGGGTGATTTAACGTCTTTTAAACGGAATTTTGCGCCCTTTTCTTTACTGTTCTTGTCCTTCAATTAAATCTCCGTTTGCGTGCCTTACACGCGGTTTTTTTCGTTTAATTACGCTAAACGGGGGTTGACTTACAACTAAATCAACCCCCTTTCAGCTATTTTTTATTGCTTACTTGTTTTTGCTTACGTCTTTAACTAAACCGTCTTCGATAAGTTCTTCGATAGTTTCGTAAGGATACATTGCAACGTAATCACGTTCTCTTACGTTTTGTTTAATGCCGCCGCGTTTTTCAAGCAAGTCGTCTATAAGTCTTACTGCTTTCTTAACGCCGAGAGGGCTCTTAATCTTAACCATTAAAGGAGTGCTTGCCATCGACTTATTGTTGGATACGTCGGAATGATGGTAAACGGACTTCTTATATTCGTTGGGATCGAGAGCAAGGTATAAGCAAAGCGTTTTACCTCTGATTTTGAATTTAGCAATGGTTTCTCTACCCTTGTTGAAACGTTCTGCTCCCCACGCGATATTTGAATTTACCTTCTTGTAGGAAAGAAGAGCGTCTTTAGTTTGACCGTAGTACTTTTTAACGTCGTCCGAACCTTGAATAATTCTTGCAATGAACGAACGGTTATACTTCATCATATTGCCAAAGTCTACAGCAGAAGAAGAAATGCCTTCAATTCCGTCGGGTAATACTTCGCCGTCTGCGGGTTGTTCGTCTATATCTTCAACGATTTCGTCGATAACGTCTGCTTCTTCAACTTCTTCGCTTTCTTCTTCTACTTCAACGATATCGCTTACCGTTACGAGTTCTTCTTCAGCTTCTTCTACGGGAGCTTCTTCTTCAGCGGTAACGGCTGCAACTGCTATATCTGCGCCTACGCCTACTACTGCGCCTGCAACGATAAGTCCCTTAATTTCGTCAAGTTCTTTATCTACGCTGTTAAAGCGTTCGTCGGTGTTCTTTAATACGTCTTCGGTAATCTTATCAAGAGCGCCTTCGTCTAAAACTACGTCTAATTCTTTTTCTTCTTGAGAAGCAGCAACCTTTTCAGCAAGTTTAGCTGCAAGTAAATCGTAGTCAAGCTTGTTAGCTATGCCGTTGCAAAGAGATTCGCAACCTGCGTCGTCAACGATAACGTCGAATTCGTCGCTTTGAGTTGCCGCAATCTTTTTAGCGATTTGATCGGCAAGTTCGTCAACGTCGATATCGCAAGCGGAAGCGCCGCCAGCTAATACGGGAGCGATAACGTTAACGTCGTCGTCAGAAGATCCTTCTTCGTTTGCGGGAAGTTTATCGGAAAGATGATCTGCAACGGTGCTTGCAATTTTGTGTTCGTCTACTTCAACGATTTCAAGTTTATCAACTACTGCTTTTGCAAGTTTTTCTTCGTCCACTTCAGGAATTGCTATTTTAGCAACTACTGCATCGGCAAGTTTTTCTTCGTCTACTTCGGGAAGAGCCATTTTTGCAACTAAAGCCGCAGCGAGAACGCCTTCGTCGATAGATTCGGGAATAACGATTTGTTCTGCAACCTTTTTAGCAAGTTCGTCGTAATCGATAGTTGCGGGTTCAACTTCTTCGAATTCGGCTTCTTCAATTTCGCTTTCGTCAACGATATCAAGTTTTTCAATAACCTTGTCGGCAACCTTTTCGCAAAGGGCTTCTTCGTCGATAGCTTCGGGAACTACTAATTGTTCCGCTACCTTAGAGGCGATATAATCGGCAGATACCTCGGGAACGGTGATTGCATCGGCAACCTTTTTAGCAAGTTCGTCGTAGTCGATTTCAACGGGAACAACTTCTTCTTCAACTTCAACGGCTTCGTCTTCTTCGTCGTATGCGAACAAGGAATCGAATTTTTCGGAAATTGCGTTAAGTTTTTCTTCGTTAGATTTAGCCAACGCACAAATCTTTTCAGCGTTTTCAGCCGCAAGCTCTGCAAATTTTTCGCCTTGAGCGGTTACTACGCTTTCCATCTTTTCGGAAAGTTGAGCAATAGCTTTTGCCAATCCGTCGTAAACGCATTCGCTTTGAGCGGAAACGTATTTAATTTCTTGCTTTAACGCTTGGTGTTCGGCAAGCAACTTTTCGCAAATAGTAGTGTTTTGGGAAGCTATGTACTTAACTTCTTCTTTAACCGAAGCAACTTCTTTAGAAAGCTTTTCGTAAATTTGCGTCATTTGCGCCGCAGAGAAATTCACGTTGTTGTTTGCTCCGGTGCAAGCTTTAATAACGTCGTCACACTTTTGCATTACGGCGTTGCAATCGCCGCGGATAGCCGATGCGTTTGCCGAAGTTTGCGCAAAGAGTCTATCGATCTTGTAGGAAATTTCTCTTTCCGTTTGGATTATAACGTCCGCTTTTTTGGGAACGTTAGGTACGTTGTTGTTTTTACCATAATCTGCCATTTTATACCTCGCTACATAGTAGTTAAGCTATATTCCCGCGCTCACTACTACAATTTATTATAGTTCATACAATAGTTTACACTAATTTTTGCAATTTGTAAATACTTATTTTAAAATTTTTTTGCCTATTTTATAATTTTTTTTAAATTTTTTTAGCAAATGGTAAAATTTAACCAATATTTTGCGTTAGTTGGGGGATATACGCCAAATACTTGTAGATAACGAGCGGGTTTTATTCCCTTTACTTTTTGTCGGTTTTAAGTTAAAAAAAAGCTCTCAAACCAAAAAAATATACATCAAAATTCAAGAAAGTTGTATAATTTTTAAATATTTTTATTTTTTTATGCAAAACAGTTGTATATTTTTTTATAATGATGTATAATTTACCACAATAAAGTAAATTAATAAGTAGATTTTTACTTATTTAAGATTCTATCGGCAATATTTTGCCACAAGTTTTTTATTTTTTATAGGAGGCATTTTTATGCGAGTTTATAATTTTGCGGCAGGTCCTTCTACCCTGCCTATCGAAGTACTTGAAAAGGCTCAAGCTGAATTTTTGGATTTTGCGGGAACGGGTATGTCCGTTTGCGAAATATCCCACCGCGACAAAGCTTACGACGCGGTAGTAAAGCAGGCGGAAGCACTTGTTAGAGAACTTTTAAACGTACCCGAAGATTACGCCGTAATTTTCGTTCAAGGCGGTGCAAGCCAACAGTTTGCGGCTATTCCTTTAAACTTAATGCACAACGGCAAAGCCGATTATATAGTAACGGGCAACTTTGCTAAAAAGGCTTGGCAAGAAGGTCAAATTTACGGCGAAGCAGTAAAAATTGGCGATAGCTCTGATAAAACTTACACTTATATTCCCAACGTTGACACCCTTAACTATTCACCCGACGCAGACTACGTACATATCACGTCTAACAACACGATATTCGGTACTAGATACGATAAATTCCCCACTTGCAAAGCTCCGTTAGTTGCGGATATGTCTTCGGAAATATTCTCGCGTGAAATAGATGTTAGCAAGTTCGGCGTTATTTACGCAGGCGCTCAAAAGAACCTTGCGCCCGCAGGCGTTACCATTGTTATTGCAAAGCGCGAACTTATTCAAAACCCCTTAAAAATTTGCCCTACCATGCTTAAATGGAAGATACAAGACGAAAACGGTTCACTTTACAACACTCCCCCTTGTTTCTCAATTTACATGGCTAAGTTAGTGCTTGAAAGCCTTAAAGCAAAAGGCGGCGTTGCGGCAATTAACCAAGTAAACGAATATAAGGCAAAACTTTTATACGATTTTATTGACAACTCTTCTTTCTATACCAACTCGGTAGTACCCCAATTCCGTTCGATTATGAACGTTCCCTTCGTAACCCCCAACGCAGAGCTCGACGCAAAGTTTATTGCAGAATCTAAAAAGGCGGGATTAGTTTCCCTTAAAGGACATAGACTAGTAGGCGGCATGAGAGCAAGCATTTACAACGCAATGCCCGTTGAAGGCGTTAAGGCGTTGGTAGAATTTATGAAGAAGTTTGAAATGGAGAACAAGTAATATGGCTAAAATATTAAAATTAAACGCAATAAGCCCCCTTGCCGATAAAGTATTTGCCAAATACGAATATAGCGACAAGGTTGAAAACCCCGAAGGCATTATGGTGCGTTCGGCGGCAATGGCGGATTATAAAGTAGGAGAAAATCTTTTGGCGGTTGCAAGAGCGGGCGCGGGCACGAACAATATCCCCGTAGCCGATTACGCAGAAAAAGGTATCGTAGTTTTTAACACCCCCGGAGCAAACGCAAACGCCGTTAAAGAATTAGTTATTTGCGAATTGTTTTTAGGCGGAAGAAAAATTACCGAATCTATTGACTGGGTAAAAACCATTAAAGGCGAAGGCGACGCCGTGCCTAAGCTCGTTGAAAAGGGAAAAAGCAAATTCGTTGGATGTGAAATTTTAGGTAAAACCTTAGGCGTTATCGGGTTGGGCGCAATAGGCGTTGCAGTTGCAAACTCCGCGCAAGCGTTAGGCATGAAGGTTATGGGTTGCGACCCCTACCTTTCCACCCACAACGCAATAATGCTTTCCCCCACGGTTGACGTAGTAGAAGAACGTGAAGAAATTTATAAAAACTGCGACTTTATTTCCGTACACGTTCCCCTTAACGCAAACACTAAGGGAATGTTCAACGAAAAGGTATTTGCCATGATGAAAGACGGAGCGGTATTAATTAACAACAGCCGCGGCGAATTAGTAAATACCGACGACGTTATAGCAGCGCTTGAAAGCGGAAAACTTGAAAGATATATAACGGACTTCCCCAACGCCCAGCTTATAGGCGTTAAAAACGCAATATGCGTGCCCCATTTGGGAGCAAGCACCCCCGAAGCTGAAGACAACTGCGCTATTATGGCGGCAAAACAACTTGCCGATTATATTGAAAACGGCAATATAGTAAACAGCGTAAACTATCCTTCTAATAGCCACGCAAGAAGCGGAGAAGGCAGAATTTGTATTTTGCATAAAAACGTTGCAAACATGATAGCTTCGTTTACCACCGAAATTTCGGCAGCCGGCTTAAACATTGAAAACATGGCGGACACCAGCAAGGGCGAATACGCTTATTGTATAGTAGACGTTTCGCAAAAGCCCACCGACGCGCTTATAGAAAAAATTGCAAAAATAGACGGCGTTTTAAAAGTTAGAAACGTTTAAAAAATTTGAATAAATAAAATTACCTTCGTGCATAATAAATAAAAACACGGAGGTTATTTTATGTCTAAAACTAAAAAACGGAAAATTGCAAAACTTACCGACGAGCAATACTTTGAATACATTTCTAAATTAAAAAACCAAACGCCTTTAGACGGGGAAAATAAGTAAATAAAAACGAAGTGTGTTTTGCGTACCTACACTAAAATTTTGCAAGTCGTACCGCCACCCTTTACACGAGGAGTTATAAACTTCTTACTTTATATAAGGGATGGTAATTTCCGTAAAAAAGCGGTTTTAATTTGAATTGAATAAGCAATAGGATAGAGAACAAAAGTTTCTCTATCCTATTTTTCGGTAGGTTGTAAGTTTAAAAAAACGCACTTAAAACGCGTAATACTTTAGCCGCTTTTATTATAGCAAAATACAAATTACTCCGCCCTTACCTTCGTTTACCATTCGGGTAATTGCCTTACGCATTTTAATTTTAGTGTCTTCTTGCATGCTGACGACTTTACCTGAAAGCCCGTCTTTTACCATGCTTTTAAGCGACTTGCCAAAAAGGTTAGTTTGCCACGTTTCTTCGGGATTTTTTTCAAACCCTTCCATAACGTTTTTAACCATTTCTTCACTCTGCGCGGCGTTGCCCATTATGGGACTGACCTCTCCGCATACGTCTACCTTTACTATATGATAGCTCGGCGCGGTTGCCTTTAACTTAATACCCACGGTAGAACCTTGACGTATTACCGTAGGCGTTTGCAGGCTCATATCTCCGTCTTCAGGCTCTACTATGCCGTAACCGTTGACCTTTGCACACTCTAACGCATCCTTTATTTTAGCGTAGCAAACTTTTGCTTCCGACGCCGTTTTTATATAGGAAGTAAGTTGACTTTCGTCGGCAATTTCTTCCCCGGCTATCTCGGATAACATCTCGTAAAAAATACCTTCTTTTGCAAACACTTTTAGCGTGGCAACGCCCGTGGAAACGTCTAAATTTACCGAAACGTTTTCCTGCCAATATTTGCAGTTTAAAAGCATGCTATCAAACGCCGAACAGTCTTTAATTTTGCTTACGTTATAAGCACACTTTTTAACCCTTTCCAAAAGCTCTTCTATAGCCGAATTTTCCTTTGATAAAACTGCCATCCACTCGGGAATATCCACGTTAAAACCGCAAACGGGAAATTCGAAAACGGACCTTTCAAACAACTCGTTAACGTCTTCTTTTTTAAGCGCCGCACAGTTTGTGCAAATAACGCTACAACCGTATTTTTTCTGCACGTTTTCGGCAAGAGCTTTAACTTCGTCCGCCGTTACATCTTCACAGTTTAAAACTATAACGAAGGGCTTACCCGTTTTTTTAATTTTTTCAACGGCGTCCTTTTCGGCATCCTCAACAGCGGTGCGGTCACCTTGGCAAAGCGATTTATCACAAGTAACCAAAAAGAATAAATCAACGTTTAAAAGTTGCCCTGACGCCATATTTTCGTTTAAAGAGCGTTCGCAAAAGCGAATAACTGTTTGCTCCCCGTTTACTACCGTTTTTAATAAAGTTTCGGCGGCGTTTTCGTTATTTTCTACGTAGGAAAAATCAAGCATATCAACGACGCCGTTTATAAGCGTACTTTTACCTGCGCCACTCGGCCCCGCCACTCCTATATTAATTACTCCGCCGCAGCGTTTTTTTAAATCTTCGTAAATTTCGTACGTTTGCATAATACGCCTCCGATTAAAATGTATATAATAATCTATTTACAAAGGCGGTGCTTTATTCCTAATATTAAAAAATAAACTTATTATTCATTATAATATATATACGCGCGTGCGCTAAACATAAAAACTACTGCACGTTACCCCAAAACTATTAGCCGAACAAATAAAAGTTTTTGCACGGCGGTAAAAATAATAAAGTGCGGAGCAAAATTTTGCTCCGCACTTTAAGTACTTATTTATTTTTACTACTTGGTTTGTAAAACGTATTTATAAAATTCGTTCATTTCTTCTTCCGTTTTGCAGTTTACAAGGTACATAGTATTGCCCATTGCTGCAGATAACGCGTCGGGAATACGTCCTATCGCCTTTAAATTTGCGCCGTATTTTGCCTTAATATCTTCGTCGGTATATACGAAATTTTTACCGTCGCGTCTTCCGGCGTAAGCGCAATAAAATCTTTCGCCACAAGTAGTTAAAGTGCTGTCGTACGCAATCATATCCGCCCAAATTTTATAAACGTCGGTACTGTTTGCATAGTTCATCATATCAGGTGAGAATCCGCCGCAAGGTCGCATATTAACTTCTAACGCTACCACTTCGCCCTTTTTGCCCAAGCGCTGGTCTTTGGTTAAACGGAAAAATTCAAAGTGAACGAAACGGTTTTTAACGCCGAACGCCTTAACGGTTTTTCTACCCGCTTCCTTAACGTCGTCAAAAGGTTTGTTTACTATGTAATAAATGCTGTTGTCGTTTGAATTTACTACGTCCATAATGGAGTTGGGAGTTACGTTTCCCGTTTCGAATATAGGTTCGCCGTTAGAATCTATAATAGCGTCGTAAGAGTTTACTTCCGCTTCGATAAATTCTTCCATTATGTAAAGAGTATCGGGTTTTTCGTCGTAGAATTTTTGTAATTCTTCGTCGTTTTTAATTTTGTAAGTTGCGTTTGCTCCCACGCCGTTGTCGGGCTTTACTATTACGGGATAGCCCACTTTTTTAATAAACTTTTTGCATACTGCAAGCGAAGTAACAAGACAATATTCGGCAACCTTTATGCCCGCTTTTTTATAATAGGGCTTCATTTTAGATTTATATTTTACCTTGGTCATATCTTCCGTTTTAAAACCGGAAGTAATATTAAACGCCGTTCTTAACATTGCGTCGCGTTCAAGCCAATATTCGTTGTTGCTTTCAAGCCAATCAATTTTGCCGTGTTTGTAAATAAAGAATGCAACCGCGCGGTAAACTTCGTCGTAGTTTTCAAGCGAACTTACCTTGTAATATTCGTTTAACGCCCCTTTAAGTTCGGGGGTAAGATTATCGTAAGGCGCGTCGCCTATGCCTAAAACGTTAAATCCGTTCTTTTTTAATTCGCTACAAAAACGCCAATAGTTAGTGGGAAAATTAGGTGAAATAAAAACAAAATTTTTCATATAAATATCCTTATAAAATTATATCCTTAATAAATAAATTTAGGCAAGAAGTAAGCTGCTTGCACGTACCACCAATCCCAGTCGTGCTTAACGTCTTTACCCCAAACGTCTACCCATGCGTTAACGCCTTTAAAGTGCAATATTTCGCCCATATTACGGGTGCTAACCAAAGTATCTTCTTCCCAAGCACCTTGTCCTACGCATAAAATAATTTTGCCTTGACGGTACTTTTCTAAGAAGGGGTGGTCGGCGGGCATATTTTTTAAAAACTGTTCGGGAGAGTTATAGTAAGTTAAATCGTCGTGATAGCCACCAAAATAGTATTCGTTGGAATAAATACCGCTAAAGCCCATTAAACCGTCGAAACTGTCGGGGAAACGGAAGAAAAGCGTTGCGGCGTGCAAAGCGCCCAAACTTAAACCAACCACTTTAAATTTATGTTTATATCCGCCGTTAGCCTGTTCGGAAATGTGCGAAAATTCGGGTAAAGCTTCTTCCATTATGTACCTTATCCAATTTTCGTGGCGAGCAATACGCCAAGTGGGATTGCCCTTGTTTGCAATAGTTTCCCAATCTATCGTGTCTATCGTAAATACTTGAATATCTCCTCGTTCTATATAGGGGGCGTAAACGTCGAGCATTTTCATATCTTCAAACTCAAAAAATCTTCCGCCTTGACAGGGCACGCACAATATCGGTTTACCCGTATGTCCGTAAACCTTATATTCCATATCCCTGCCTAAAAGGTTGCTGTATCTTTTTGCATATTCTATCTTCATATTATATTCCTTTATCGGCCGTTAAAGCCTAAAATTTTCATAAATACGGGAATTTGATTTTCCCAAGACGCCTCTGAGTGCGTTCCGTTAGGCACTACCCTTGCCGTTAAGTGAACGTTCTTTTCAATGAGAGTGGTTGCAGTTTGGCAAAACGCCGCCTTTTGAGCGTCGTGGTTGGAAAATTCTTTACTGCCGTAATCCATATAGATAACCGAATTTTTGCCAAACCTTCCGTTCTTTAAAAAGGGCAATAAACTTTCTCCGTTTACCCACAGGCTAGGGGATAGCGCCGCACCTTTAGAAAAATATTTATTGTACTGAGCCATAGCGTAAAGCGTCATAAGTCCGCCCATTGAACTGCCGCCTATCGCCGTGTTTGCCCTATTGGGTAAAGTTCGGAAGGTTTTATCTATAAAAGGTTTAAACCAACCGACGAGCCAATCCATATATTTTTTTCCTTTACCCACTATTTTTTCACCGCTCGGCATAGTAAAGGTTACGGGCGAATACTCTTGCAATCTGCCGTTGCCGTGAGTATTGCACTCTACCGCCGCAATAATTATTTCCGTATCGGTATAATCCAAATAGTCGGCAAGCCCCCAACTTTTACCGTAAGTTGCGTCGTCGTCGGAAAAGAGATTATGTCCGTCGAACATATACATTACGGGGTAGTGCTTATTTAAGTTTGCAAAATAGCCGTTGGGCAAATATACGAAAGCTTTTCGTTTTTTTGCGCCCGTTAAAGTGGGAATGGTTACGTCCCATTTTTTTACCATAGTTTACACCCTTTTGCCGACAAATTCCAAAATATCCGAAACGACTTGCGGAGCGCAATAATCGTTTAAAATTTCGTGGCGAGAATTATTGTAAAGCATTAATTCCACATCGTTTACTCCCGCTTCTACGAACGATTGATAAGCTTTTATAACGCCCTTAGAATAGTCGCCCACGGGATCTTCGCTGCCCGCAACGAAATATACGGGTAAATTTTTAGGAACGGCTTGCGCCGCTTGTTTTGCACACGCTTGTTTAATTATTCCAAAAAGCCCCGCAAAGCCCGAAAGGGTAAACGTAACGCCGCATAAATCGTCGGCAAGGTATTTATCCACGTTTTCAGGATTGACCGAAAGCCAATCGAAGGGTGTGCGCTTATTTTTTATTTTTTTATTATAACTGCCAAACGCAAGGTTATCTATAAATTTACTTCTGTAACGCCAGCCGTATTTTTTTGCTTGCGATTTGGTTAAAAAGAGCGCCGCGTTTAAAATTAGCGAAGGCATTTGTCCCGTGCCCATTATAATTGCGCCGGAAAGTTCTTCGCCGTAAAGCGTTATATATTTGCGGCAGAAAAAAGAGCCCATACTGTGCCCCATTAAAAAATAGGGTTTGTTGGGGAAAAGCTCTTTAGCCTTAACGGTTAAAGCACGAACGTCTTCAAGCACCGTTTGCCAGGCGTTTTCTTCAGTAAAATAGCCCAAATAATCGGGGGATATTACCGATTGTCCGTGTCCTAAATGGTCTTCTGCAACTACGGCGAATCCACGCTTTGTAAGCTCATTTGCAAAAGGCGCGTATCTTTCGGCGTATTCAGCCATTCCGTGTATTATTTGCAAAACGCCCAAAACTTCGCCCTGAGGACGCCAAATTAAGGCGTGTATAGTAGTTTTTCCGTCAGATGAAGGATAATATATACTCTCCATAAAAAAACACCTTATAAAATATTATTTTATATTATACCATCAATCGGTAAATATTGCAACTTTAAAAAATACTTTATTGCGATAAATTATAAAAAAATACCGCAGCTATTGCGGTATTTTAATTAAATTTAAGTTATTTGGCGAAACGGTAAGCTCTCCCCTTTCAATTTTATGAATAAGCTCAACCACTCTTTCGTTTACGGGCGCACCCACTCCGCACTCATTTGCGTAATTTATTAAAACGCCGTTTAAAAAGTCTATATCGCAAACTTTTCCGTTTAATAAATCGAAAAGCATACCCGACTGCAAGTTGGCGTGTTTTTTCATTGTAAGCGGAATTAAGGCAAGGGATATTGCCCTTTTAACGGGGTTGTTATAGTTTAAAAGCTTTACTATATCGTGCCCCTGAATTTTATCTATTTTAACGCCGCTTGCCTTGGCAATATCAAAACTTTCCTTTAAAATTGCCTGAGCTATTTTTTTAGCCTTTTTGCCCTTTGCAATCTCTCCAAAAGTAAGCCCCGACAACGCCGAAAGAGAGGAAAACGCACAGTTTACGCTTAACTTTGCCCACCTTGCACCGATAAAATTATCGCATAAATACACCTTACCCATGCGCTCTAAAATGCGTTGAACGGCATATATATGCGGGTTATTTTTATAAAGTGAGCCTATTGCAAAGGTGAGTTTATCTGGCGAAGAAGTAAGTTTTGCCACACCTTCTCCAATAAAGGTTGCGCCCCAAGAAACGGCGCAACCTATACAACGTTCTTCGCCGCATATACTTGCAATCAACCTTTCGGGCAAGCCGTTTTGAGTAGTACAAATCACCCCGTCGTCGGCAAGGTAATTAAGCAAAAACTTTACCGTATTTTCATTGTCGCGCTGCTTGGTCATTAAAAATATCACGTCGTATTTTCCCGTCATTTCCTCGGGTAAATAAGCAAAAACGGGAACGGTGAAATTTACCGTTCCGCATATTTTAGCCCCGTGTTTTTTAAGCGCGGATATATGTTGTTTGTTGCGGGAGATAAGGTCTACTTTTAGTTCCGCCCTTGCAAGGTGCGCGCCTAAAACCGTACCCATTGCGCCCGCGCCGTAAATTGCAACGCGCATATTACTCCTTTAATTTTTCGTACGCCGCTTTTGCCATAATTTTATACGCCTTTTCGGAAGGGTGTAAATGGTCTCCACTATCACATCCAGGTCCAAATGCACATATATTGTCTTGGTCGCACAAATAGCCTTCAAAATCTATAACGCCGTAAGAGAGTGTTTGCGTTTTTATCCACTCGTTAAAGGCGTTTTTCATATCTTCCCTAAAAGGTGCGTAAGTGCGCCAGCCGTATATGGGCAAAAGCGTTCCCAAATAGCTTTTTAGGTTATATTTTTTAGCCAAGTTTAAATAATACGCAATGCCTTCTTCAAGCTCTTCTACCGTGGGTAAATCGGACATAGGTCTAAAGGGATTTACTTCCGTTCCCACGGGGTGAATAATATCGTTTATGCCCTGCTGAATAATAACGGTATCCGCGCCCGAAACGGTGGAAATTTCCCTTTCAAAACGGTGTTTACCGCAAAGGCCGTAACTTTCGTAAGTTATGCACGAATATTCACGCAAAACGCGCGTTCCGCTTGCCGCCCTTCTAATAATAGCCGTGTTGTTGTAGGGGTCTTCCATACAAGCAATAGCCAAATAGTCGGGCCAGCTTTGCGAGGTTATACTATCCCCGTAACAAATTACCGCTCTGTTTTTATCTTCCGTGTAAACGTCTACGCCCGTTAAAAAGTAAAAAGTAGACGTCGTTCGCGTATAGTCTAGGGGCAATACTTCGGTAAAGGTTTGATCGCCCACCGAGAAAAAGCCCTTTGATAAAGGTCCGGTTATTATAACGCCCGAACGCATTAAGGTAAAATCTTTTAAGTAAAAACTTATAGATATAGTGCCCTTAGGCTTAACGAAAAAGTTAATTTCGTCGGAAAAAAGTTCTTCACCCGCAGGAATAGTTACGCTTTGACTGCCGTTAAAGGTTACTATTGCGGCGTCCTTTAAATCGATTTCCCTATCCGAAGACGCCGAAGCAACCGTTACCCTATTTAAAGTTATAGGCTCTGTTCCGCAAAAGTTGGAAAAGTGCAGCCTTATTTTTTCGCCGCCAAACGCACAGCGAACAGGATAGCGCAAAGTTATATTTTTAGCGTAAGTTTCGGGGCGGTGTTCGGCAATAGAAGTTGCGTTGCCCCATACGGTTACCCATTTCATAAATAAAATTCCTTTTATCCGTTGTTAATAAGTTGAAAGCGCTTAAATTTTTTACCGTCGCGCTCTATCTCTTCTTCAAACATTTTTAAAGGGCGAACCCATAAACCGCCTTCGCCGTAAAGCGCCTTATATACTACCGTTTCTTCTAACGTTTCGCTATTTTTAGCAACGCCGATAACCTTGTATAAATTGCCTTTAAAGTGCTTATATACGCCGTTTATTTCAACCATATTATCGCTCCTTTTAAACTACTTTATCATTTTACCATATTTTTAGGCTAAATGCAAATAAATAAAAAGACAAAAAAACGCGGCGGGTTATCCCGCCGCAAAAAACTGAACTTAAGTTTTATTACATTCTTTCTTCGTCTACGCGAAGTCTTAATCCCCTACCCGAAATAATAGGCGAAATAATAAGCCAAATTGCCGCGAGCGCTATTAATACGTAGGTAATAACCGAGCCTGCGGTACGAGGTCCTTGGAAAATCCAACTAACTAAGTTGAAATTAAAAATTCCGTAAAGCCCCCAGTTTACTGCGCCTAAAAGGGTTAAAACGTAAGAAATAATGTTTGCTATAACCATAATTGTTTACTCCTATGTAAACAGTATGGCAATTTAAAAAAATATTATTCGTAAAGGCTGCGCTTTAAAATACCGATATAAGGTAACATACGGTAGCGTTCGTTATAGTCTAAGCCGTAGCCAATAACGAATTCGTCTTCAATTTTAAAGCAGTTATAGTCGGACTTTACGTCTACCGTTCTGCGTTCAAACTTGTCTAAAAGGGTAACGATAGTAACCGATTTAGCACCGCGTTCAATGAAGAGCTGCTTTAAGTTTGCAAGGGTAAAGCCGCTATCTATAATATCTTCAACGATAATTACGTCTTTGCCGGCAACATCGTTTTCAACGTCCTTTTTTATTTTTAAATTGTTAGACGAAACCGTACCGGAACCATAGGAAGAAACTACCATAAAGTCGAGCATTATAGGGAAGTTTAAACATCTTATAAAATCGCCGTAAAATATAATGCTGCCCTTTAAAATACCAACTACTAAGGGTTCTTTACCAGCAAAAGCGGCGTTAACCTCGTCGGCAACTTCTATAACTCTCGCCTTAATTTGTTCTTCAGAAAGTAAAATTCTTTCGCAATCTTTATGCATAGTTTTCTCCTAAGTATTTTAATTATTTGCGGCATATTACCGCATCAATTTTATTTTTAGCTTTTAAAAAATAATATTGCCCGTAATTTTAGTATCTTTAGTAACTTTAATATCGTCGCAAATTTCTACACCGCAAACACATAAAATTTGGCTATCTACCGCAATTAACGGAAGCCTTTTTCTTACGGCGTGCGGGATTTTTTTATCGGTAAAAAAGTCGCCTAAACTTTTAGTGCCGCCGCCGAACTTTTTAAATTTATCGCCGCTTTGATAAAAGCGTACAACTGCGTTTTGGGGCAATTTTTCGTAATCGAAAGTTAAAACTTTTTTATCGCTTTTAACGTCGCCATTTAAAGTAATTATAAGCTCCTGTCCGCAAATTTCCGTTTTGCCCTCTTTTAAATAATCGCTTACCGAAACGCTTTGAAAGTTAAAATGCAAATCGCAACTTTTACAAACGAACACGCCGTCCCTTTCGCAAATTGCAGTTAATCCTAAAAATTCAAACTTTTTACCAACTGCGTTATACTGCAAAGAATAAAGGCGGTCAAGCTGTTCGGCAGTATAATCTTTTAATTTATAACCCGCAATTATTTTTACGGCTGCCCGTTTAAAAATAACGCTTTCGTCGCATTTTAAAATTTTGTAACCAAACGGCGTTTCTGTTTTTAAAATTTTATTTACTTGGCGGGAAAAATACTCTTCGTCCTCCGCCGCCAAACGGGAAAAACGGTATATATTTTTCACCGCTCCGCCAACCGCATTTTCTATCTCTGGAATAACTTTAAGGCGTATTTTATTGCGAGTATAATCTTCGGTAAAATTACTTTCGTCAACCACGAATTTTACGTCGTTTTGTTTAACGTATTCGTCTATTTCTCCACGCGTACAGGCAATTAGGGGGCGTACTATACTTAAACTAACGCTGTTTTCATCTAAAATTTCCGAATCGGAAATCCCCTTTACTCCCGAAAGCGAAGCACCCCTTGCAAGGTTGAATAAAACCGTTTCCGCATTGTCGTTAGCGTGGTGAGCGGTTGCAATTACGTCCGCGCCTTCCCAGCCGTTTTTATCGGCATTTAAAGCCTTTTTATAACAATTTAAACGCCATTGTCTTGCGGCGTTTTCGGTGCGTTTTTGCTCCGTTTGCCAAACGAAAGAGACGAGCGGAACGCCCAACCTTTCACACTCTTTTTTTACAAACGCACTATCTTTTATAGAACTTTCTCCCCTAATACCGTGGTCGCAATTAAGTGCGGTAAGAATTACGCCGTATTCGCTTTTATTGGCGTTTAAATAGTGTAAAAGCGCCATAGAATCTTTTCCGCCCGAAACGGCAACGCATATTCTTTTTCCGCGATATTTGTTAAGATTTACGTTCATATTAAAAATTATAACATATAAAAATAAAAAAGTCTATCGAAAAAAATTAAAAAATATCAGCCGTTATAAAAATGAATAACGCCCGCGGCATAATTGCCGCGGGCGCGTTTAAAATTTAGTTTTTTACACGAACGTAAACGTCGTAAGCGTTGGGGTTACTTAAGTTGTTGGGATGTTTATCCTTTCTAACCTCGTATCCTTGCGTTTCAAAAAAGTTCGTGGGGTTTTTGCAACCGAAGTGTTTTACGTTAAAATCGGGATAGAGCTTTTTAACCTTTTCCACTATTTGAGCGGCAAGCATCCAACCGTCGTCGTCGCCGAAATCGTTTACTATTCTGTTTATAGTATTTTTAATTTCAGTAAGCGGCGTTTGCGAACTTTCCTGCTCAACTTTTTCTGCCTTTTCTTCAGCTTTAGCCTTTAAATCAACTTCTTCAACGGTTTTATTTTGCTCGTTTGCTTCGGGCTCTTTTTCATTTTTTGCACTCTTCTTTTTAGGAGTTGCTTTTTTGTTTTGAGCTTCGTTAGTATTTTGTAGTTTGTCTAAGAATTTAAACTCGTCACAGGCAACGACGAAAGCTTTCGGCGTGCATTCTTTGCCCATTCCTATAACGATTTTTCCTTCTTCCTTTAACTTCATAGCAAGGTTAGTAAAATCGCTATCGGACGAAACTAAACAAAAGCCGTCGACATCCGCCTTATAAAGCATTTCCATCGCGTCGATAATCATAGCCGAATCGCTAGAATTTTTTTGCTCTGTATAAGCATACGCGTGCATGGCTCTTAAACCGTAGTTTAAGGCAACTTCTTTATAAGGGTTTAATCCATTTTTCGTAAGATCACCGTAAAGTCTTTTTATTATGACCCTACCTTCGTTGGTGATTTCGTCAAACACCGTTTTTATGTATTTATAGCTGGTATTTTCAGCGTCTATTAAAACTGCAAATCTTTTTTCTGAGTTCATAATTTCCTCCTTTATTTAATTTATTTTTTTTGTTATGAACTTTGCATTTAGCTCTTTTTTTAAAAAAACCTTCTCTTCAACTAAGGATATAGCTAAATGAACTACGTTGCCTATACCAAACATTAATATTATAGTATTCATATTAAAAGTTATGGCATTAGTTAAATATAAGATAAAAAAGAAACCGTAATATACGATATTACATATCAGAGAGTTAATCATATTATACTTAGTTTTTCCAAGCCCGACGAAAATATTATCGGGTATAACGCACAGGGCGTACGCTATATAAAAGGGAAATAACTTTAATGTAATTACAAAAATTTCTTTATAATTTTCAAGTCTTTCAGCGTGTTGATAAAAAACCGACCATAGCGGTATGGTTGCACACCATATTATCACCACGAACGTTATAATCAAATAATAATTGCTTTGCTTCAAATTACAGTATCCGTCTTTGCAATCTCTTCTTATAATCTCCGTTAAAGCCGATACGGGAATAAGAAGCCAACCCCAAATAAAGTTGTTTGCATTCCAATAGTTACCTTGTTCAGATACCATATTAACCATTTGAACTATCATTATAGCATAAAAAATATTGTCGATAAATTGTTGCGTACCTGAAAACACGCCCACTTTTGCCCAGCTTTTAAAAACTGACAAATCTTCTTTTTTAAACTTAGAAAGTTTTATCAGCTTTTGGCAAGCAAGCACTATTAATCCCGCTAAAGCCAAGATAGCGTTGATTAATATGTTTGAATACGCCACACCTTTAACGCCGAAATTGGGTATTAACACAAAATCAGAAACAATCATAAAAACAGCATTTAGTACTAAAAAGATGTAAACGTTTATAGTTTTTCCTACTACTATAAAAACTACGTTTACGTAACTTACTATTACACCCACGATAAAAGCAACCGTTTCTAACTGCAAGTAAGCGCTTACTTGAGCTACATCTACTTCGGCGGGATTCATAGCGTTAACTAAATGCACTCCATAAAAAAACACCGCTAACGAGAAAACGAAATATATTCCGAATACTATTAAACCAATTTTAAAAACGGCGGTGCTAAAATCGTTTTTATACTGGTTATATAGCCTATTCAATATAGAATATAGCGGAACAATCAAAAAAGATAACAAAGTTTCGTTAATTAAGTCAAACCATTCCATTTGCCCTATTACGTCGAACGCCGCCGTAGAAACCGTTGATGAAATTATAAAGGTTCTTACGGTTTGATATATCGCCGGTATTAGAGCAGTTAAACATAATGCAATAAACAATTTAAAATTAAACGCTTTAAGATTTTTAAAATAGATTTTAATTTTTTCCATTTTAAACCTCCTTAATTTTATTTATTTTTTAAACCTTAAAAACGTTTTTTTACTTTGTCTTTATACTGTTGAAGGTATAAGGCAAGTAGTTTTATAAGCTATACACTTATTTTAAAAAAGGATAATAAAAAAGCCCACGGAATTTAAACCGTAAGCAAAAAGCGTAGCAAAAAAGAGCGACTACCATTTACTTAAACAAATGCTTGCGATAAAATAAGCCCTAGTTTGTCAGTTCCACGTAGGTGGAAGTAACCGCAGTTCGTCATGCTACGGTTAGTTTCCCTTAACACATTTTGCGTTAATTTACTATCGCTAATTATTAAATAAAGTTTACCACTTTTATTTTTGGTTGTCAATATAATTTTGCGTTTTATAATAATTACTAAAAACTTTTAAAAATTTTTTATTTTTTTTGTTAAAACCCTTTTCATATAATTGTAAAAACTAAATTAATTTGTTATAATATTTTGCGTAACAAGGTTAAAGTTTAACCTTACCTAAATTTACATTCTATTTTTAAGAGGTTTATATAATGCAAAAACTTTACACTGGTAAAACTAAGGACGTTTACAAGCTTGATAACGGCAACGTTATGTTAAAATTTAAAGATGATTGCACTGGCAAAGACGGCGTATTCGATCCCGGCGAAAATACCGTTGGCTTAACCATTGAAGGTATTGGCAAAGCTAACCTTATAACTTCCGTTTACTATTTTGAATTGCTTAAAAAGGCTGGCATTAAAACCCACTACGTTTCTGCCGACGTTGAAAATGCAACTATGGAAGTTCTTCCCGGAAAGGTTTTCGGCCACGGATTAGAAGTTATTTGCCGCTTAGTTGCAACTGGTAGCTTTATCCGCAGATACGGCGAATATATTGAAGACGGCACTAAACTTGAAGGCGGCTACGTTGAATGCACGTTTAAAAACGACGCTAAGGGCGACCCCTTAGTTACCGCAGAAGGTTTAGCGGCGTTGGGCGTTATGTCTATGGATATGTTCAACAGCATGAAAGAGCAAACCTTAAAAATCACCAAAGTAGTTGCCGACGATTTAAAAACTATAGGTTTAGACCTTTGGGATATTAAGTTTGAATTCGGTTATAATAACGACGAAGTTATTCTTATCGACGAAATTGCTTCCGGCAACATGCGCGTATATAAAGACGGTAAAATAGTTGACCCCGTAGAACTTACTAAGCTTATCAACAACAGATAATTCTTAAAACACCCGCATATATGCTTTAATCATTTAAAAATACGGGCGTAAAATTTAAAATTAAAAGCCACCCTTTCGGGTGGCTTTTTTATTATGCTAAAGCATATTTTTTGCCAAGATTTTTCGGCGATTTTTAAAAAATTGAATTAACCAAGTTGAATATAGTCTAAGTTAATTTCGTTGGACTTTAACGAAAGAGTTATAACGTTTTTACCTTCAGTTAAAGTAATCGTACCTAAACTGTTGCTTGCGTAAGAGCCTTCCCACCATTTTTCTTCGTTTTCGCTGCCCGTTAAAGTGCTTGCGGATAAATCAACTTCGTTGCCGTTTACGGTTAAAGCAAATCTATCGCCAGTTACAGCAGAATACTCTGCGTCTACTTTAATTAACGCGTTTAAAAGAACTTCTACGGTAGTTTCTTCGGTTGCAATTATGGTAAATTGAAGAGTAGTTTTAGAGCTTGTGCTACCTACAATCGTGCCCGTGCCGTAGCCTGATTGTATAGCTGCGCCGCTAACGTTGGTATCTTCTAATTCTACCTTCATTCCGCTTTCGTAATTGAAAGTGAAGGGTTCTTCTACAACGGCTTCGCTAGTGGTAAGCGTAATATAGTCTAAGTTAATTTCGTTAGTCTTTAACGAAATGTTAATTATGTTTTTGCCTTTAGATAACTTAATTACACCTAAGGTGCTGGTTGCGTAAGAGCCTTCCCACCATCTATCTGCGTTGTCACTACCAACTATCGTGCCTGCGGATAAATCTGTCGCAACTCCGTTTACGGTTATAGCAAAACGATGTCCCGCTATGTTGGAATAGCTTGCGTCAACCTTAATTAAGCCGTATAATTGTACTTCTACGTTAGTTTCTTCTTCCGTAATTACGGTGAATTCCATCGTAGTACCAACGTTAGTTATACCTAAAATGCTTCCGCTTGCAGCAGATTGAATAGTTGCACCGCTAAAGTTAGTGTCTTCTAATTCAACCTTCATTCCGCTTTCGTAATCGTAAGTATAAGGTTCTTCTGCGGCAGTTTCGCTCGTGGTAAGAATAACGTAGTCTAAGTTAATTTCGTTGGTCTTTAACGAAAGGTTAATTACGTTTTTACCTTCAGCCAACTTAATTACGCCTAAAGTGCTGGTTGCATAAGAACCTTCCCACCATCTATCTGCGTTGTCGCTGCCAACTAACGTGCCTGCAGATAAATCTGCCGTCGCGCCGTTTACGGTTATTGCAAAGCGGTGTCCCGCTACGTTAGAATAACTTGCGTCTACTTTAATTAAGCCGTATAATTGTACTTCTACGTTGGTTTCTTCTTCCGTAATTACGGTGAATTCCATCATAGTGCCAACGTCAGTTATACCTAAAATGCTTCCGCTTGCAGCCTGTTGAACAGTTGCTCCGTTAAAGTTAGTTTCTTCTAATTCAACCTTCATACCGCTTTCGTAATTATAAGTATAAGGGTCTTCTACGATTGCATCTTCTGCAGTAAACGTAATATAGTCTAAATTCATTTCGTTAGTTTTAAGTGAAAGAACGATAAGGTTTTCGCCTTCTTGTAAGGTGATTTTACCTAACATATTATTGGTATATAAGCCCTTCCACCATTCGGTAGCGTTGTTGCTGCCGGCTATCGTACCTGCGGATAAATCTGCCGCTACGCCGTTTGAAGTGAGTTCAAATCTATCGCTTGCAACTGCCGAATAACTTGCGTCTACTTTAATTAAAGCGTAAAGGCTAACGTTTACCGTTTTGCTTTCGGATGCTTTAACTATAAAGCTTACTTTGGTTTGATCGGTCGTGCCGCCTAAAATAACGCCCGTGCCGTAACCTTCTTGCGTATACGAATTAACGTAGGTAGTATTTTCAACTTCAACCTTTAACGTTTCAGTATATTCGTAATACAATGCAGGGATAACGGTTTGCGCTTCAAGAATTTCTTTACACACTGGACACCATTTTCCTGCCGTAAGACCGGTTTCCGTATAAGTGGGTTCTTTTCTTTCTAACGTTTCTTCTGTGTGTTCGTGGGGAGTAGTTGCTACTTCCGAACCGTTTTCTACCGTACCGTCGTTTGCGATCATATAGGGTACGATTTTGTAGCTTGCCGTGCTATCGTATTCCACTTCGGCAACTATCATACCAACAACTTCGGCATCAGCGAAAATTTGTTGCATGGTATAAGTTTTGTTTCCCCCCGATTCTACCTTAATGGTAATACCAGTATAGTATTTATTAGAACCGTAAGTTTGTTCAGCTTCGGAATTTTTGGTTATTTTGTAACCTACTTCCTTGTAGTCGTCCACGTCTACGTTAATAGAAGTTGCAAGCAATAAATACGCTTTGTCTGTGGACACTATGTGCTTAACAGTACCTATACCGCCTTCTTGTTCTTCGGCTAAAACGGTAAAATTATCACCGTATACGCCTACGCCTTTAAACGTTTGGGGAATGTTTAACCCAACTACGCCTAAAATTACAGCCACCGTTAACGCTATAACGAGCGCTAACGTTAAGACAATTTTGTTTTTCGTCTTCATTTTAACCTCCTAAAATTTTAATTATTTTTTTGCGCGGAATTACCGCGTTTTTTTACTTTAACTTTGGAATATTGCCTATCCAATTACTTTTTTAAGTATTTTGTTGCACTATTTTTACTACCGTTATAACGACCTTTGGTGAACGGGATTTTCCCGTTCACCGCCGTTATTTTTTAATTAATAATCGCAAAAAGAAGATTATTGCGCAGCCGTTCCGCTAGTAGTAAGCGTAACGTAGTCTAAGTTAATTTCGTTGGTTTTAAGCGAAAGAGTAATAGTATTTTTACCTTCCGATAAAGTAATCGTTCCTAAACTATTGCTTGCGTAAGAGCCTTCCCACCATTTTTCTTCGTTTTCGCTACCCGTTAACGTGCTTGCGGATAAATCAACTTCGTTGCCGTTTACGGTTAAAGTAAATCTGTCGCTAGCTACAGCGGAATAATCCGCGTCCACTTTAAGTAAAGCGTTTAAAAGAACTTCTACGGTAGTTTCTTCGGTTGCAATTAAGGTAAATTGAAGAGTAGTTGCAGCGCTAGTAATACCTAAAATACTTCCGCTTGCCGCCGTTTGTATGGTTGCACCGCTAAAGTTTGTATCTTCCAATTCCACCTTCATACCGCTTTCGTAGTCGAAAGTGTAAGGCTCTACTATAACGCTATCACTCGACTTAAACGTGAGATAGTCTAAGTTAATTTCGCCCGTTTTAAGCGAAAGTTTAATAACGTTTTTACCTTCCAATAACTTAATTACGCCTAAGGTGCTGTTAGCATAGTTGCCAAGCCACCATTGTTCTAAATTGTCGCTACCCGTTAAAATGCCTGCAGATAAATCTACCGCAACGTCGTTTACCGTTAGTCCAAAACGGCGTCCTGCTATTTCGGAATAATCGGCGTCTACTCTAATTAAGCCGTATAAAACCACTTCTACGGTAGTTTCTTCTTCAGCTTCTAATACGAATTCAACGTTCGTTGAGCCGCTTGTAATACCTAAAATTCTTCCCGAGCCTGCCTTTTGTACGGTTGCTCCGGTAAATTTAGTATCTTCTAACTGTACTTTTACTCCGTCGGTATAAACGTTATCGTAAGAAGTAATAATATCCGCATCCAAATCCATACCTAAAGGAAGAAGTTTAAAATAGTCTAAGTTAATTTCGCCCGTCTTTAACGAGAATTCAATTAAGTTAGTACCCTTATTTAACGTGATTTCCGCCAATTTATTGTTGGAATAAGGTTCTTTATACCACGTATCCTGATCGCCAATACCGTTTAAGCTTGCGCCCGACAAATCAACTTCGTTGCCGTTTAACTTTAACGTAAAGCGTTGCGCTGCGTTTGCAGGGAAAGAACCGTCGTCTACTCTGAATAAGCCGTTTAATACGAATTGAACCTTGGTTTCTTCGTTAGCTTCCACGTAAGCAGAAACGAAAGTTGCGCTACTGGTGCTACCTAAAATTCCGCCGCTGCCTTGGTTATACACGCTTGCGCCTGCGTAATCAAGTTCTTCAGCTTCAAGCTTTAAGCCCATAGACGAATATTTAATACCAGGAACTTGTACTATTAACTCTTCTTCTGAAAGTTCGCCTTCGGGAACTAATTTAAGGTAGTCGAGGTTAGTTCCGCCGTTAGAAGTAATTTTAATAACGTTTTCACCTTGTTTAAGGCTACACTCGCCCACGACGTTTTCCACGAACGTATCCCAGTCGCTAGTAGATTTTATCCAACCGTCGGAAAGGTCTACGGCTTGCTCGTTTACCATTACTACGTACGTATCAAGCATTGAAAGTCCGTAACGGTTTTCCGATTCAGGCGAAGAAGTATTTACTACGAGTAACATGTTGCGTTCTTTTTCCGATTGTACGGTCCAAGTTACCGACGAGCCGTCTTGGAAATATCCAACGTGATGTCCGTTTTCCACTTCTACTCTGCCGTTTAAAGCTGCTTTTTCTGCTTGAAGTATTTGCACGTGTTGGCTTTCGTATATGGTCATAGCCGCCGTTACGTCGGTGGCTTTTTGGCTATTTACACCGGGATATTTTTGCGTCCAATCGATTTTATTGTAATTTTGAGAGGGATCGTACTCTTCGTAATCGCCGTCTAACCAGTCGTCTTTACCCCAGTTTTCCCAAATTTCGCCCCAGTCTTTATTATCGTTTATATCGGGTTCATCATCTGGAGTAGAACATGCTGAAAGCAAACTTAAGGAAAATCCTGCCGCTAACAAGCACGAAAGTAATCTGAGTGATTTTTTCATTATTTTTCTCCTTTATTTATTTTCCGTTTTGAAATTTCTTATCTTTTATTTCTTTTGCTTATTTTTAGGATTGAACACGAACAATCTTAAAGGAATAAGAATAATAAATAAAGCGATAATAATTGCCAATGCAATATTAACTATTAACATATATCTATGGTATATGGGCGTGCCGCCTGTAATAATGGTTGCGCCGTCTATACCGTTCATTGCATTAGAGTTTGCTACGGAGTAAAGCACGTGTTTCATTGCACGGCGCATATAGGTTATTGCTTGCGCACCCGTAGTTGTGCAAGTTACCGTTGCGTGAGAGTTGTAAGAAGCGGTGTTTAAAGCTGCGTCTGCGCCTGCAGCCAACATTTGGTCAACGTTTTCGTAGTCGCCGTCCATATAGTCGCTCAATACGATACCGTCAAAGCCCCATTCGTTTCTTAAAACTTCGGTAATTAACGCATAACTACCACCCGCCCAAACAGCGCCTACACGGTTATACGAGCTCATAACGCCTAAAGATTTACCGTCTTTTATAGCTGCTTCAAAGGGTTTTAAATAAATTTCACGAATTGCTTGTTCTTGAACCCAAGTTGCGGGGTCGGTCATTCTGTTACGGTCTTGATCGTTTAAAGCAAAGTGCTTTATGTAAGCTCTAACGCCTCTTTCACTTGCAGCCTTAGTTACTAAAGAGCCTGCAATTGCGCTGAGGGTAGGGCATTCCGAATAATATTCGTTATTACGTCCGCCGAAAGGAGTACGGTGAATATTCATTGCGGGTGCATACCAACCGGTAAGGTTGGGCGAGGTTGCCGCGCTTATCTTAGTCCACAAGCACAATTCACCCATAATATAGCCCATTTGTTCGTAAACTTCTTTATTCCAAGTTGAAGCTAAAACGATTTCAAAAGGGAACCCTGCCGACTGTATACCGTCGCCGATAAACGTTTTCCAACCGTGAGGGCCGTCGCAGTCGGTAGAGTGAGGCATGCTTATTGATTCAGCCGCGTAAATTTTATAACCTGACAAGCAAACTATTCTGGTCATTTCTTCCAAAGTCATTTGGTCAAGAAGCGCTTCCCACGCAGGGTCGTCGGCATCTCTGCCCTTCATTTCAATTAATTTAGCGTCGCCTTTCTTGCCGTATACGGGCATGGTAAACGTTTCTTCGGGTGCTTCTGCCGCAGCAAAGCCTTCAAGCTCAAGCTTACGTTTAAGCTCGTCGGAAAGAATTGCCTTAAACTCTTCACCTTCAACGTCCATAATTTCGTCGGTAGGCGTACCGTAACGCAAACCGTTATTGTCCATTGCGGTCCAGTTTTGACGGCTTAAATACTTAATGTCGCTATGATATTGTAAGCCGTCGGTATTATCGAAACGGTTGGTAACTTCGTTTCCGCTTACCGTATCTACGTTGTAAAGCTTTTTTGAAATATCAAAGTCGTTTTCAACGAAGTCGGAATTACCCACGGAGTCAACGCCCTTAGAATTAAGTATATTTTGAGTTGCTTCGTGAGCGTTTTTAGCCGCCGTTACGTAATATCTATCTGCGTTGGTGCTTTCTTCTAATAAATAGGTCTTTTCGCCGTTAGCGTCGTAAGATTTCATATCTTCAACGTTAAAGGTTACTTTTACTTCACAGCTTTCGCCGGGTTGTAAAATTTTGGTCTTTTCAAAGCCTGCAAGATTAACTGCCGCTTTTTCAATACCGTTTGCTTTATCGTAATCGGTATAAGGGGATTGATAATAAACTTGTACTACTTCTTTACCCCTTACCGAACCAACGTTTTTAACTTCTACGCTTACTTCTATTTTATCTTTTTTCATTTTTGCGGAGAAATCGCTCCACTCGAATTCCGTATAAGAAATACCGTAGCCGAAAGGATATTGAACTACTTGATCGTAATTATATTCGCCAACGTTTGCACGGTTGAGCATTGCGTCTTCGTATCTCGTTTCGTAATACTTATATCCTACGTAAATGCCTTCTGCATAAACGAAATAGTGATGTTCCGTTTCTTTAGTTCCGTTATTCGTCCAGTATTCAAAGTTACCAACGTTTTGCGTTGCAGGTGCGCTGAACGCGTCGTATGCGTACGTATCCACCAATCTACCGGAAGGGTTTACGTTACCAACCAAAATACGCGCTACGGAAGACATTCCGTAAGTACCCAAACCGCCGATCCAAAGACAGGAATCTATTCCGAATTCATCTAAAAATCCACATTCCATAGGGTTAGACGTATTTAAAAGCACGATAACTTTTTCAAAGTTTTCGCATACGTTTTTAACCATTTCTCTTTCTACGTTATCAAGTTCAAGAATACTGCCGCTAAATTCGCCCTTAGTTGCCTTAGACATATTTCTGGGCAAGTCGCCGTTTTCCGCGCCCGTTCTAGAAATAACTATAATTGCAGCGTCGTCGTAGCTTGCGTAACTTTCTATTACTTCCGGCGTATATTTTGAATAGGGAACTTCGTTGTTTAAGAAAGGTCTTGCGTCGTAATAACTAACTACGCCGCCAGCTAAACCGCCCGTCGTTCTCGAATAGCCCGATCTCATATAAAAGTTCCAAAGCGTGGGGTTAGCCGTAATGTTTTCGCCTTGCAACGCTTCCCTTAAAGTTGCGCCCGCGCTACCGATACTGCCCGAGCCCGACGCAGAATAAATCATATCTACGGAAGACTGGCTAAATATACTAACGCAAGAACCTTCGCTTAAAGGAAGCGCGTTGTTATCATTCTTTAAAAGAACTGCGCCTTCTGCTTCAATGGTGCGGCCTAAGTTCATAACGCCTTTATCTACCGCTTCGGGCGTAGGCGCGTGTCTTTCAAAATATTGGGCTGTTTCGTAGTTTTCTACGCTTGCGCCTTCTATCCCAAAATAAGATTCTAAAACGCCTGCGTAAACGCCGAATGCAAGTACGTTACCCACGATAGTAATCGCAGAAAATACCGCAGCGCAAATTACGCAAACGACACAAAAAAGAAGATTTGATTTTTTCTTTATTTGTTTTTCCATAAAACACTCCTTCAATTTTTATTGAAATAATTTTATCACACTTTTTTTAAGTTAAATATTTTTTTTCATAACTGCCCAAAAAGATTTCATAACCCGTAAAAACAACGCAATATAAAAACGCGAGCCCTGTAAAATGCAGAGCTCTCGTTTGTTTTAAACTATTTTATTTAAACGGCAAATTTTATATAGTCCATATAAAAGCCAACAGAACCACCTATTATTTTAACGGTGTTTAATCCTTTTTGCAAAGTTATAGCACCAACGTTATATTCCACGAAAAGCCCGTTCTTCTCCGTTGCAAAAATATATAATTGAGAAACGTCTATAACCGTTTCGTTTACTATTATGGTGCAGCAGTCTTGTAAAGGTCTTTTCACGCTGGATTGGTTGATTAACGACACTATTAGTTCAACGGTTATTTCTTCGTCTGCTTGAATTTTTAACTCCCACTCTTCGCCCGACGAATTTTTAAAATTTACGACTTTTCCGCCGCTTGCCGTTTTATCCCACTCGCATAAATCTTTAGATATATTTGCCTTTTCCCCTTCACATATAAGTTCTTCACCGCTATTGGGAGCTTGCAAATTATAAAGCGTTATATAATCCAAATAATATACCTTATCGGTAAGGCTATATATCTCGATTTCGTTATTTCCTTTATTAAACGAAACGCTGCCAACGTAAAATTCGCAATACTCTTGGCTATCACCCATATCCAAAACCAACCAATCGTCCACCTTTATCGGCGTTCTGTTAACGTAAACGGCAAACAAGTCGCATAATCGAACGCTTTCACCAGCATAACTTAGCCTTATTGCCAAATGCGTTTTCACTTCTTTATAGGAATATAAGTTGTATTCAATTTCGGTAGCCGACACTCGACTTTTTACCGCATTACCTTTAGACGCAGAAGGCGAATTTGCAATTACCGCACTTTGAGAAAGCTTTGCATCTTCCGCCTCGTAGCGCAAAGTATAGCCGTTAGGCGAATAGTTACTTTCCGTATTTAAAATTAAATAATCAAGTTGATAATCGCCGTTTTTATTAAATATTCTAATTTCGTTTTCGCCGGATTTTAAAGATATTTCGCCTAAATATACTTCTGCAAAACGGTTACTCGAAGGACATATAGCGTCCGTTTTCCATTTTTGACCGTTGATAAATATATCGCAAAATTCAGATAGTCTACTTTCTACGCCGTTATTTTTCATAACGAGCGCAACGCTGGCAACGCCACTTTTAGAGCTATTGGGAAAAAAGGAAACTTTGCCGTTTCTTTGGTTACTATGCACATAGTAGCCGCCCAAACACCATTCGTCTTGAATAATATAACTTTCCTTATGCTCCGCGTTTTCCGCCTCGTAATATTGGCGAAGCCCTTCTATATCGAATCCGCAATAGGCGTGCCCAACCTGCTTGCTATTGTCCGTTCTTTCATCTTTTGGTATTAATACCATATAATCAAGGTAACAATCTTCTCCCGAAGATATAATTTCAATTACGTTTGTTCCCTTGGATATTTCTAAAGAATAAATTAAATTTTCTTTAAATTCGTAACCGTTATAACAATGCTTTACGTTTGCCAAATTGGAATAAGGCTCCACGTCGTTTATATATACGGAAAATAAATTTTTGGCGTTCGTATCCTTGCCTACCGAAGATTCGTAACAAAGTGAAATTTTAAGTTGTATTACGCAATCTTCGTTAAACTTTATAGAGTATTTAACGCGCTGATCCTTTTTACTTAAACACACCGCTTTTGAGTTAGACGCTCCAACGTTGTCTTCATAATTTACGCCGCTTGACAATACGGCTTTTTCCGCTTCGTAAATTTGCGCGCCGCTTCCGTTTTTAAATACCATATCGTCCGAACGGTCCACGTATTCGTGGTAAGCGTATGCGGGAAAATTAGAATAAAAGGCGTTGGAATTAACCGAAAAAACGGTTATTAAAATTGCTATTACGATAGCTAAAACGCTAAAAATAAAAGCAATTAGTATGTAGCCGTCCACTTTTATTTTCATGTTTTGCTCTCCTTATTCTCGTTTGATAACGGCAATAATATAACCACCTTAAACATATCGTATTCGGTAATAATATTAAATTTCCCGTTATATTTTTTAACGATATCCTTCATACTTTTAATACCAAAACCGTGATTTAAAGGGTCGCCCTTGGTAGTTAAAATTTCTTCGCTCGTTAAATTTTTGCCCGTATAGAAGTTTTTTGTTTGTATAGACAAAAAGCCCATTGCTTCCTTTATAGTTAAAGTAATAAATCTGTTTTCCGAAGGCTCTACGGTTTGCTCGTATTCAAACGCATTTTCTAACATATTTCCAAATAGGGAATATATATCCCATTCTTCCATAAATTTTAAATGCTTGCCGTCGACCATATAGGTTAAATTTATATTGTTTTTATGGCAACGCAAAGAAAAGCTTGACAATACTACGTCGAGCACTTCGTTTTCCGTATTTGCAATTGAGTCGTATATATGTATCGACGATTCAATCTTTTCGGCTTCTTCTTTACTAAACGCCCCGTTTTGATACATGTTGCGAAGTTGATGTCGCAAGTCGTGGCATTTCATATTTACGATATCGATATTTTCTTTTTCTAACTCGTAATGTTTTCTGTCTTTTTCCCAAATGGATTTTAAAATGGAAACTTCTTGCTTTGCCTTGCCCTTATACACGAAGGAATATTCCACGAATAACATTACGCCACAGTAACACATACCGCAAACGTATAAGCCTATTAAATCGGGCATTTGCGAAGCTGCAACGAAAATTTCACAAACTTCTAAAACCACGTTTACTACAATTATTAAAGGTAATAAATACTTTTCGCCGTCGAATGAGTATTGCTCTACGTTATTGTATTTTTTTACGAACACGAAATAAATGAACGCATAAAAAATTACTATGATACATACGTGCAAAACTTGCCAAATAACGTTCTCGTTTAAAAACGTTTCTTCCCCTAAAAGAACGCTTAGTACGTTAAATACCTTATTAGCCGACAGTTTTGCCGTTATTGCAAGAGCGCTATAAAAAGCTAAACTTGTCCATCCAATATTAAAAATAGCGTATATAGCTGCGTAAGTAAAGGCGCAAGTATATACGAAATAAACGATATTAGTTACCCTTTCAGCATTACTCCAAATTAACGGAATAATAGAAAATAATAACGCCGACGCCGTTATTGCTAAAAGCGCAAGCGTTATTCTTAAAACAAACGCATTTCGTTTTTCCGCATACCGCACGAAAATAAAAACGACTAAAAACGTTTCTATACCCGAAACGGCGTAGCGAAAGATCGTGTCTAAATATCCACTCATCTTTTTCCTATATATAAACTGAATTTTTTAAGAAATTCCTTTTTCTTTTCACGAGAAAGTAAAACCGTTGCCTTTCCGTCGGCAATGTTTATTTCGTTATTATTTATTGACGTAATATAATCAAAATTAACTATGCACGCATGGTTGCAACGAACGAATTTATCGGGTAACTCGTTTTGTATTTGCTTTAAAGTTCCCCACGCGTAAAACTGTTCCGTTTCTGTATAATACTCTAAAAAGTGTTCCTTTATAGTAATATACTGTATAGAATTAGTATACAGTTTACGGAGTCCGTCGTTTACCTTTACCCAAATAACGCTCTCTTTATTTTTGTCTATTTCAGAAAGCACTTCTTTTAGCAAAGAAGAAAGTCTTGCGTAATTAACAGGCTTTAAAATATAATCTAAAGCTTTTACTTCGTATCCCCTAATGGCGTATTTCATAATGTTCGTTATAAATATTAACGCCACCTTAGAATCAACTTTTCTTAATTCTCGGGCTATTTTTAAACCGTTACTATGCGGCAAATTTACGTCCATTATAATTAAATCTGCCTCGGTATAATTCTCCAAGAAATCTTCGCCGTTAGAAAACCAAGAAATCTTAAAGTTTACGTCGTTCGCCGAGGCAAATCTCAGCAAGCTTTCTTCTAATTGACGAAATTCTTCCTGTTCATCTTCCACAACGATAACTTTAATCAAACTTAATCCCCCTTCTTACATTTATATTATAACAAAAATTTTTTCCCAAACGCAACTATATTGTAACAATTGCTTAAATTTTACAATATTTACAAATATTTTGCAACGCCGCTTTGCAACTATGCACCCAAATATGCAAAACGGCTACATTTTTCGCTATTATACAATACTTTTTCCCTTTAAGAAAAATTTATTTCATAACTTGAAAGTTTTTTTTCATAACCCGCAAAAGGTTAACCAGCAAAAAACTATTTTAAAAAAATAAACTTTTAACTTACCATCATTGCGTATTCCGTCTTACAAGCAAACAATTTATGTACAACCTTAGAATAAAATATAATTTAGATATATCAAGTATCTACGGTTGTAAAGGCATTTATAGCCAAAATTAAACGCTGCAAATGTTGACCTACACGAAGATAATCTTAAAGTAACTAATACGATAATAACCCCTGAAAACGAATAAAAAAATCGCTCAAAAGGCGGCGTGCTTAATCACACACCGCCTTTTTCTTATCTCCTTAATTTATATAGTTATCCATTCTCCATCAAAATCACCTGTTGCAGGGTCTTGAATAACTGTAAAATTAACGGTTATTTCTCCCGACAATTCTCCTTTTAATGTGATAGTTATAGTTGCAGTACCTACATCTATGTTGTTAGAATATCTTAATTCATAATCTTCCCCACTTATTAAGGTCCACCACCTTCAAGAACAATCGTTAGAAAAATTTGCTAAAAAAGTTGCCGTTTCAGTTCATAACCTACTTGTTCTGGAAAATCGCAAAATGACAGCTATAAATCGTAACATTTTTTTCCAACTTTTTGAGTGAATAAATATTCTATTCTGCCCCATTTTATGCACGTCAGCTTTTTATAAGTGCAAGATGTATGTGTGAGACTAAATCTCGTTTTTAGGGTATGTGTGTGGGACTATATCTATTTTAATAATTGTCGTTATAACCACAATCAACACTGTTAAAAACTTTTTTCCAATAGCGTTCTCTTTCTAATATTTTTTCGGTATCGTACGACATACCAAAATATTCAATAAGTGTAAAAGTAAAATTATCAATAAAATACTTTTCGCCTTGTTTGTTATATAATTCAATCAGTTTTTTATTCCCACCGTGTTGAGAATTTAAGTAATTCCCCCAACGTTGTTTAACACCACCGATACCAGTGGCTGAACCTATATAAAGTTTTCCTGTTTTTTTATCCGTCAAACAGTAAATTCCCGTTACTTTTTCTAATGCTTTATAATACGTGGGCATTATTTTTCCATCGAACACAGATTTTAACAAAGTGTATTCAATATGCACATTGTCATAGCCATTAAAATCTTCGCCATCAAACATACACGGTAAAATTTGAGATACTATGCAATTATCAATTACATTTTTCAGTTTAAAAACATATCTTTGATATGTATTGCCTTTGTGGTACTTAATAATCAATCTTCCAAACAACGCTTTAAATCTTTCTAATATTTCTACATTTGCCCTAGAATTTGCAGGAATATCTATAATTTTAGCAGCAGAAATAAGCAACCACTCATCATAGCCAATTTTGATAAAACTAAAAACTAATTGATTAGGATAAAAATTTCTAGTTTTTCCATACCACCCCCAATAAGAACAATCGGTAATACCACTTTCTCTTTTTGCTTTATCTGTTTTAAGCCAACGAATCATAAAAGATTCTGCGCCACTGCCAGCAGTCATATTTAATTCAATTTTACTATTTTTTAATTCATCTTGCGATAAATTTAAAATATCGTTTAGTTTCAAATCAATTATTATACCTTCATGTTTTTTATTTGTAAAATTACTATTTGCACAAAAGATTTTTGATTTATCGTTTAGGGAAATTTTCCCTCATAATTAATATATCTGCTTCATGCTTATAATTTACTATAAATACTTTTATATTAGCTTCATGTTTATAATTGGCTAATTTGCATCCTGCGATTATTTGTGCGTTTTTTTCTTCATGGCGATAATTACAAAAGAATACTTTGTAATCCGCCTCATGTTTATAATCTACTATAAATACTTTGCCCATGTTAATTTCTCCTTATTAGTAAAATTATTTCTTTTGTGCAAATAGTCTTAACAAACGGCGCACAAATTAAAAAGTGCGCCGACCGAAATCAGCGCACAAAAACGCAAATTCCAGTCGTCGCCAAACAAACTATATACAGAGTGGGTATATTACAATACTTTCATCGTGTACGGAATCTGCATTTTATCAAATTCATCACAATAAAAGCATTGCACAAAAAAGGTATAAATATCCCTTAAAAAAAGAAAATACACCCTTAAATTGTATATTTAGTTTGTTTGGCATAATTATTATATCATATATTTTCAAAAATTTCAATCCCTTTTGATACCACTATCGTCATTTTTTAGTTCAAATCTAGGTGTGGGAGAGTTTTGCCATACAACGACTTAAAGTGTGTGGGACGAAATCTATAGTGCCGTCTTTATAAAGAATTGCATTAAAAAAGACCTATAAAAGCGTGAATATGCTCTTATAGGTCTTAATTTTTGCTGTAAAACGCCGATTTTAGCGTGAAAATAAAAAATATAGGTCTATAAGCAAAATACTTATAGACCTATACTAGTGGTGACCCGTACGGGACTCGAATCGGGGCAAAATCAATTTTATGCAATTTTTGCGGGTTTTTGGGCTAAAAACGGGCATTTTTGCTCATTTTTTGCCCGTTTTTATTTTCCCGAAGTTTAAGATCGTCGTATATTTTGGGGCACGTTTGGCTACCAAATAAGCTTACGTCCTTCTTTTAGAAGGAAGTCGTCCGATAAATCCGTATAAGCGTCCGCCAAAGCGCCGAGAGTGTGTCCCATAAAACGCATTCGCGCAACGTCGGCAACGCCACACTCTTGGCAGCGAGTATTGAACGTTGTACGTAAATCGTAAAGTTTATGCCCAGGCAAAATGCTTTTAAACTTTTCCCGCAAGTACGTTAACGTCATATATACGTTTAATTTTTCCAAGCCGCTAAGGTACGGTCGAAGCATTGAACATATAGGTATACGTTTATATTCAACCTTTCTTGTTTTACGTTTGCTATTTACTGCGATAATAAACTCTTTATCGATAACCGCTGTTTTTAACTCGTTAGGCCGTAAGCCCGTATAAAGCGCTACGGCAAAAATAGGTTGAAATGCCGTGCCGGCAGTCTTTTCTAAAAGCTTCTTTTCTTCGTCTTTAGTTAAAGCTTTACCGTGAACGTTCTCGTGTTTTTCTTTAAACACAATAGCAAGCGGGTTCCGCTCGATAATACCGTGCGCGATTGCGCTTTTAAATATAACATTCATTAAGGTAAACACTTCGTCTACCGTTTTACCTAAGCCACGAGCTGCAAGCTTATCAATTAGCTGCTGGCATTGGCCCGGCGTTATGTCCTTAATCTTAATTGAGCCAAAGTAGTTTTTTAAGTCGTGGTTATATCGATACATATCGCCTTTATACGTGGAAGCTGCAACTTTGCGTTTTCGGAACGTTTCAAAGTAATACATTGCAAACTCGTGAAAGGTTAAAGGCACTTTAGGCATACTTTCCATTTTAACTGCGTTTTCAAGTGCTGCTATAAACTTTTCTTTGACGACGTTTATATTATTACTTGAAACGCAGATGTTGTAACCGTCGCGACGGTAGCGCAACTCATAGTTAACGGTATGCTTGCCACTTCTACGCTTTCGGCAATGCACGTAGCAACCTTTAATTAAAAATTCTTTTCTAAATCTTGTAGGCATTTTTGAAATCTCCTTTTTTGTAAAGTTCAAAAAGCCAACAGTTTCAATTTTTTTAATTGAAGTACTCTTCTTTTCTTCGGCACTTTCTGAAAGTGCTTCGGATAGTTCTGCAGCGACCTTTTCAAAATCGTCGCCTTCTTGGGTGATTCCGGCAAGCATAAGCTTGCTTGCAAGGGTGATTAATTTTTGCTTGTTCATAAGAACTCCTTTAAGTAAATTCACCAAAAAAATGGTGTAGCTTAAAGGATAAATCAAACATTATTTAGGTTTCAACTATTAGCAAAATAAGAAACGGTTCCCCCTGTAACTTCGTAACGCCAATATTCGATAGTCCATAAATCTGAAATTTCAAATTCGCTTAGCTCAAATGAAAAATTATAGATTTGCCTATTATAAACGTTCCCTAGATATTTGTTTTTCGTTCGTACCACGTCCTTTGACTCGTCAAGAAAATATATTGTAACTTGTAGATTTTTTATATCAGTATGCGCAGTTAAAGTAAACGGTACGCTTAATGAAAACTCTTGATTTGTAACTATAGAAATATCATTGTATCTTGCAGAACGCGACAACAACTCTGTTTGCCCGTCAGTATTAGTTGGTTCTTTTCCGAAATTTTGGGTAAAGTAATCGGCAACCTTTAATCCCGTAAATATAAAAACACCAATTAAAGCAAGAACTAAAACCGTTTTTAAAACAGGTCTATCCGCTCTCGTATAGTTGCCAGAGTATACACATAGAGTTACAATTAACAAAACACAAAAAACCACTATTCCAACAACGGCAAAAATTAGCGGCGAAGAATTACTATTTGAAGCGTTTAGTATATTCATATTTCACCTACTTCACATTTAATATATTTTTAGATAGCTCAATAATTGAGCGTTGAGCTTCTTCTCCGTATTTTTCACCAACGGCACGGAACACGTAAAGCATCTCGTCTTCAATAGGCGTTATGCTTATTTTTTTCGTTAAAGAAAGCCCAGCGTCGCGCTCTTCTTTTGTGATTCCGTCATTTTTTAAAAGCACTCTATCGATAGCTTCGATAGTGTCTATTCGGGGATAGCGAGCGATTCCAGCCATTATTCGTTTTATGCAACCTGTTGAAAGTCCTGTTTGTTCTGCCAAATCTTCGTAAGTCATTTTTCTTTCTTTTAAAATTTTCTTATACAACGAAATATCCATATTTTTCTCCTTCTTATATATATTTTAAAAAAATAGTTATTGTTTATCAACTTTTTAAGAAAATAATCTTGACAAAGTAACCAAAGATGTACTATAATTTACCTAAAAGTTATCGTTTGGTAACTATCAACTAAGGAAGGTAAAGAAAACTATGACAAAAGGAACAAAAATGCCCCCTAAAGTCGGCAACGACGGCCGACTTTACTACAACTACAACGTAGGACTACGCGTTGTGATGAAAGAGAACAACGAAGGCTGGCACTTTGAAATTAAAAACGCTACCTACTTAAGTTGTACCGAATACTACACTTGCGCACGCAACGGTGAATTAATGCCAGCGCAGCTTTCCGCTAACCGTGTACGTTTCTTGCTAAGCGTTTGCGGCCAAGAAGTTATAGCTGCAGGTGAAGCTCGAGAACTTCCACTTCTCCCGGAAGAAGTAGAAAACTTTTATTCAGACAAGATTGAGTACTACGATAAACAGCTTGCAAAAATGGTAAACTGCAAAGCCTACGGCGAAGCACGCACGAAGATTAACGCTTTAGCGTGCAAGATAGGCACTTACGAAGCCTTGGAAAAGCCCGGCGTTGAAGAACTTAAAAAAGAATATGCCGAAATTGAAAATTCGGCAAACGAAATTTTAATAAAAGCAGGCGTTGACGTTAGCATTTTTAATATGCAACGTTGCCCGGACTGTAACGAACACGGTTTCGACAAGTACGGAAGTATATGCGCTTGCGCCTACGCTAAAGCTGAAGAAATAAAAGATTTTAACGCAAAAATTCGCCTTAAGGCGAGAAAATATCAAAACTAAGGTTGGTGAAAAAATGAAAAATAGAAATTTAGTTACGTTTTTAGTACTTTCCCTACTAGGTACACTTTTTTTCGTTGGCGGTGTTGCTTTGGAATACTGCAATCCGGACGCAAACTACTTCCTACAATTACTGTTC
>JAGAMH010000031.1 GCA_017624815.1 Clostridia bacterium | reverse complement strand
CTATAACTACTGCGTTTTTATCTTCCAAAAGCTCTTTAATTTGATCATATACCGCGGGGAATTCCGGTTGAGCTTTAAAAGACGAATACTCGTAGGGAAGAACTAATCCCTTTTGACCTTTACTGTCGGTTAAATGAAATTTACCCTTTGGATTAATTAAAATATCCCGCTTTTCCAAAATATTAAATTTTTCGTCGCAGACGACGTAGCCGAACGCGCATATTTTTGCCGTGTATTTATACACGCTTGCACATTCGATATCAAAAAACACTAATTTCATAAACCGTATAAATTATATCATAATAGTAAGTAAATATCAAGCGCCGACACGTATTCTTATAATTGTTTTATCGTCGCTATAAGCTTTATTTAAAATAACGTCTTGCTCGTCGGAGGCAAGCTTTAATTCTTCTAACGTCATAGAATTAATTTTATCGGCGTTTGCAAATTGAATATAATCGCTTATGCCGTCGGAAACGAGATAAACTACGTCGCCGTATTCTAACGCTATATTGGAAATTTTAAGCATGCTTGCCGCGTCCTTATCGCCGTTTGCCACGCCGTATCCGTATTGATTTTGCGGCTTGTTTACGTATTCTTTATATAAAAGCTTTCTATCCTTTTCCACCTTTAAATAATCAAATGCATAAGTGGTTTGCTTTTCGCCGAAAACTATTTTTTGACCGTTGCGAATAAGTATTCCCATACAGTCGCCAAAGCAACCGAACACGAGGCGTTGATTGTAAATTACCGAAACTATGCCAACGCAACCGGGGATTTCTTTGTTTTTATAGCTTTCCTTAATGCTTTCCAAATAGTCCAAAACGCGTTCGTTGGCGTATATGAAGGCATCTTTTACGTAATTTTGCAAAACTTTAACGCTATTGCACCAAGGTAAAAGTGAGGATAAATTTTGCGTGAACTGCTCGCAGAAAATTTTACTTACGTTGTGGGCAGAGTTGGGTTGAGGTCCTAAATAGTCTTCTTCCGTGCGTGAAATCCCGTCTACTACCGTGTAAATTCTGTTGGCGTCGTTTAATACGTAATAATCTTCGTTGGGTTTTATAACGGCGGTATTTTTAAATGTTTTGTTATTCTTCCAAGTTGCACCTTCGGTAACTACGTTTCTTACCGCTTCGGCGTATTTTTTAACCATAACGCCTTCTAATCGCTTTACGTGATAAACGGAAGCCGGATCGGAATTGCGTGAAATTACGTCTACGTCGTCGTCGAAGGCGTTCATAAACGCGTTAATTTTTTGAGAATTTATAGTGTTTACTACGCTTAACGGTTGGTTGCGCATTATATCGGCAAAGATTTTTGAAATCTGTTTTTTGCCTGTTAAGTCTATACATATTATGGGTTTATTGTATTTTCGAATAAAATTAAGCTCTTTTAAAATGGATGCGCTCAATATAAAATCTACGCTTAAATAGCAAATTACGCAAAGGGCGTTTTTAATTTTTTCTTCTACTATTTCATCCCACTTTTCGCTTGGTATAGTTTCGGCGTCGTACCAGTATTGAATTCCAAGCCTTTGCATTTCGTATATATCGCAATATACCCTTTTAAAGTTTTGGGTGCTATAGCTTATAAACGCGTATTTATCGCCCGGGCCTGCCGTAATTTTGGGGCGGTTTTGATGATCGGGGCAAACGTTCATGTTTATAATTTCCATTTGCTTTTGTTGGTAATATAAACCGCCGTCGTATGCGTCGCTTGCGCCGTCTTCGTAATAGTCTTGAACTAAAGAATTAAATCTGTCGTATATTGAGCAGCGAACGTCGTAGTCGGAAGCTTTGGAATTTTCCTTACTTTTTGCAGTAGAAAGATAGTTGGAAATTTGCTCGTAAGTATCTTTATCGATTTTATTGCCGTTAAAAAGCGTTCCGAAAAATATTATTCTCGCCTTAAAATAATAGTATTTAGGGTAAGAAGGGTTGTAATTTATTGCATCGTCAATATATGCGTTGCTTATAGTTACGTATTCGGGAATAATATCAGAAAGGTTATAGCTTAAGCTTTGCTCCCTTTTAATAAACTCTTCAAGCTTTTCGGGGGGAACGGGGTTATCGAGCGTAATTTTGCTTGTGCTTTGCCCGTCTGCGGGTTTACCTAACTGACCTTTTAAAAAGCAATGTTCAAAAATAGAGCACAACGCGCTTGCAAAAGTTACCTTTAAAGCTACGTTGTCAAAGGTTTGAACGTATCCGCTTTTTAGCGTGCGCTCTTCTTCACTCAACTTGGCGAACTCTTTAAATTTTTGCAAGGTAAGTCTTGCCAAAACGAGCTGTCTATCGTACATACTCGTTATTATGCAGTAGCGAGCAATGGCTTCGTTAATTATAGGAAAATCTTGGTAAAAGGTCGTATAGTAAAGCTGGTCGGAAATAAGTTTTCTTAAATTGTCCGTTTCGTAGGTGCGGTAATAGTGTACGGCGAGATTGTAAAACGCAGCGAAGGCAACTTGTTTATCGTACGCGTTGGGATTAAGATGATAATTATCTAAAATTTCCCATAAAATACTTTCAGACGAATCGCCGTAGCGTTCTTCTAACTTAGTTACGGCTAATATGAATAAATAATCGTGGCAACCCACCGCGTTTACTATAGAAGTTAAAAAGCCGTAAACGGAAGAAAAGCGCGTTTTATGGTCTAACTTTTCTAAAGAAAATTCTGAATCGTGAAAGTTTATATCCGATAAAATGCCGTTAAAAATTTTCGTTTCTGCTGCGTTCATAAAATCCCTTTGCTTTAGTTAAAATTTTTCATTTTTAAGTATATCATAACGAACGGCAAAATGCAATACTTGAAAGTTAAAAAAACGCTCGGAAGTAATCCGAGCGTTGATTATTTATTTTTTGACCTATTATTTTTTTAGGCGTTATATATTCTTTTCCGCCCATATATTTACGCAATACTTCGGGGATATATACGCTGCCGTCTGCTTGCAAGTGGTTTTCTAAAAACGCTATAAGCATACGGGGAGGCGCAACTACCGTATTGTTTAAGGTGTGAGCGAACTCGTTTTTGCCCGTTTGGGAATTTTTAAATCTTATGCCTAATCTTCTTGCTTGAGCGTCGGTTAAGTTGGAGCAACTACCTACTTCGAAATATTTTTTCTGGCGGGGACTCCACGCTTCTACGTCTAAACTCTTATGCTTTAAATCAGCTAAATCGCCCGAGCAGCAAATTAAGGTTCTTACGGGTATTTCCATTGAAACGAAAAGTTCAACGGTGTATTGCCACATCTTTTCGTACCAGTCGTTGCTTTCTTCGGGTTTGCAAACGACGATCATTTCTTGCTTTTCGAACTGGTGGATACGGTATATTCCGCGTTCTTCTATGCCGTGAGCGCCCTTTTCCTTTCTAAAACAAGGCGAATAGGATGTGAGCGTTTGGGGTAAAGATTTTTCGTCTAACACGGTATTCATAAATCTGCCGATCATGGAGTGTTCGGAAGTACCGATAAGGTATAAATCTTCACCTTCGATTTTATACATCATGCCTTCCATTTCTTCAAAAGACATAACGCCGGAAACGACGTCGCTTCTAATCATATAAGGGGGAATTACGTAGGTAAAGCCCTTGTCGATCATAAAGTCGCGAGCGTAGGTTAATACTGCCGAATGAAGGCGAGCGATATCGCCCGTTAAGTAGTAAAAGCCGTTGCCGGAAGTTCTTCTTGCCGCATCCAAGTCGATACCGCCTAAATTTTCTAAAATATCGAGATGGTAGGGAACTTCGAAGGGTTTTTCCTCTCTGCCAAGGTAAACGTTTGCTTCTACGTTTTGGCTATCGTCTTTACCTAAGGGAACGTCGTCAGCAATGATATTGGGAATAGCCATCATATTTTTCTTTAACTGCGCTTCTACTTCTTGAGATAAAGCTTCGATTTCGGCTATTCTATCGTTATTTTGTTTGGATTCTAATTTAGCTTGTTCGGCTTCTTCTATCTTTTTTTCACGCATTAAAGAGCCGATTTTTTTTGCGATAGAGTTTCTATCTGCACGGCGCATGTCCCCTTCTTGTTGAAGGGCGCGTTTTTTAGCGTCGAGTTCCAAAATTTCGTCTACTAAGGGAAGTTTTTTGTCTTGGAACTTCTTTTTAATATTTTCTTTTACGAGTTCGGGGTTGTTTCTTATAAGGTTAATATCTATCATACCGTATTCTCCTTGCAATTTCGTTTATAATTATACTTCAAATTACTGCTAAAAGCAATTAAATTGCCATAAACTGTTGAAAAAATTTACGGCGTATGTTACAATTATTGAGTAATATATTTTTTAATACTCACACTATTTAGTGTGCGGACTTTTAAAAGGCAAAAAAATGAAAGCTAACTCTTCTAAAAAAGAAAACAACGCAGCTTATTGCGACCAAGCTTTGTCCGTTGACGAGCAAGGTTTTAATAAGCGCAAATACGTTAATTATTATAAGCGTCATCCCAAAAAGGCGATAGACGTAAACGTTGAGCGGTTTGAAACTAATATAGAAAGCGGTTTAAGCGAAAAACAGGTTCAAACGCGCTTTACGCAATATTTATTTAACTGCACCAACAAACAATATTCGAAATCATACGCGAGTATTTTTATAGGTAATATTTGCACGTTTTTTAACCTTTTATGCCTTATAGCGTTCGTGGTGTTACTTCTTGCTAAAACTTCGGGCTTTTCTAACTATTTGGTAATAGTTATAACTTCTGCCAACGTTATAATAGGTATTATTCAAGAAACACGCTCTAAACTATCCATTGATAAACTATCGCTAATTGCGGCATCTACGGTAAAGGTTTTGCGGGACGGAATAGTTTGCGATATACCTTCGGAGGAAATAGTTTTAGACGATTTAATTTTACTTGAAACGGGAAATCAAGTTCCTGCAGACTGCATTTTACTTGAAGGCAGCGTTGAAGTAAACGAATCGCTTTTAACGGGCGAATCAGTTCCCGTTAAAAAGGTTGCGGGGGATTTACTTTATTCGGGAAGCTTTATTGCAAGCGGAAACGGTAAATTTAAAGTGGAAAAGGTTGGCAAGGAAACTTATATTAATAAGCTTGCGGCAAAGGCGAAAAAATATAAAAGACCTAATTCCGAGCTTATGAATTCCACCCAGCTTATTATTAAGTGTATATCCGTTTTAATGGTATTTATTGCAGTTGGAACGTTTATTATTTCAAAGGCGAACTACGTTCCTACAGAAGGAATTGAAGATTATATATTTAGCGCTCAAACGAACTTTGCCCTACAGCGCACTTGCGCCGTAATTATAGGTATGATACCTTCGGGCATGCTACTTTTAACGTCGGTTGCGTTAGCGTTGGGCGTTATAAGGCTTGCTAAACGCAATACTTTAGTGCAGGACTTATACTCTTTGGAAATGTTGGCAAGGGTAAACGTTTTATGTTTGGATAAAACGGGTACTATTACCGACGGCAATATGAAAGTTAACGATTATATTCTTTTAAACGACGCAAAAAACTACGACGTTAAAGATATAATGGGCAGTATGTTAAAGGCCTTAAACGACGGCAATCAAACGTCGGTTGCGCTTTTTAATTATTTTGGTTATAGCCAAAAGCTTAACGCTAAAGCTATAGTTGCCTTTTCTTCTAAAAGAAAACTTTCTGCCGTTGAATTTGAAGATGCGGGAACTTTTTGTTTCGGCGCGCCCGAATTCGTATTAAAGCCCATGCCGAACGAAGTTAAAAAAGCCGTTGAAAATTACGCAAGTAAGGGCTTGAGAGTGTTGGTTTTGGCGCATTCAAACGGAAAGATTGAAGGCGATAATTTACCTGAAAACTTTGAGCCCGTAGCGTTAATTTCAATAGCTGACAACGTTAGAGAAGAGGCGATTACCACCATTAAATGGTTTAAAGAAAACGACGTTGCGGTAAAAGTTATTTCGGGCGATAATCCCCTTACTGTTTCGGAAGTGGCTAAGCGCGCGGGTGTGGAAAACGCCGAAAATTACGTTTCGCTTGAAGGTCTTAGCGACGAAGAAGTTAAAAAGGTTGCAAACGAATACACGGTGTTTGGAAGAGTTTCTCCCGAGCAAAAGGCAATTTTAATTAAAGCGATAAAGGCACAAGGTAACACCGTTGCAATGACGGGCGACGGCGTAAACGATATTCTCGCATTAAAAGACGCCGACTGCGCGATTTCGGTGGCTTCAGGTAGCGAGGCGGCAAGAAACGTTAGCCACTTAGTTTTAATGGATAACAACTTTAATTCTATGCCGCAAATAGTTGCCGAGGGCAGACGCGTTATTAACAATATTAAAAACTCGTCTTCACTATTTTTAATGAAAACTCTTTTTACGCTTTTGCTTTCCACCTTATGTATAATAATGGGCGTTCCTTATATATTTATGCCGCAAAACTTGCTTTTGTTGGAAGTTATAGTTATAGGTCTTCCTTCGGTTGCGCTTTCTATGCAGCCGAACAACGAAAGGGTTGAAGGTAAATTTATTTCGCACGTGCTATCCCGTTCCGTTCCCGGCGCATTAGTTATGACGGCTTGCGTTATGACAACCTATTTGGCAAGTATAATTTCTCCCGAAATTTTTGGTGATTGCTGTAAAGCTTTATGCACGTTGGCACTTACCTTTTCGGGTATAGTAATGCTGTTTTGGGTTTGTTGGCCGCTTAATAAATTTAGGGCAATTTTATTTACGGTAATGCTTACGGCAGGCGTGGTTGCTTTTATTATCCCTCCCTTTACCGACGCAATGTTCTGCAAGGGATGGTTGGATATAGTTTGGAATATAAACAATCTTTTACCCTTTATAATTGCCGTCGTGGCTGCAATACCGATATCGTTTATATTAATTAAAGCTTTGCAAAAATTAATGCCGATTATAGAAAAAGCGATAGATAAAATTATTAAAAAATTTAAAACGCCAAACTAATAAGGGCAATAATAACGAAAAATTTTATTTAAACTAAATATAAAAAAATAGGTTGCGTTAATGTGTTTAATGCAACCTTTTTTTTGCTTGATTTTTAATTTAGTGGGCATATATGCCCTAACTATTTAGTTTTTTAGATATCGCCGTCGCCGTTATCTGCCATTGCGCTATCTAATAAACGGTTGTATTCAGTGAATACTGCGTCGATAATTTCGTCGTTTAATTCAATTTCAAACTTATCTTCGCCGTTAGGTCCTCTGCTTACTTTAAACACTAACGCCTCGTCGTCTGCCATACCTTCTATAAGTTCAACGGGTTGTAAAATTGCGTAAAAGTTGCCCTTGTGTGCAATTCCTGCAATTTCAACGAAGTCGATTTCTTCGCCCGTTGCAGAAAGTAAAGTTACGATATCGTCTTCGCCTTCTTGCAAAATTTCGTCGGCGGGAACGCCGTCAATGAGTTCTTCATCATTAAAATCTTTCATATTTTCACCTCTTATAATCAATTAATTTTCGCCGTTACCTTCGGTAGTTTCACCTTCGGGTATAGCCGTTTCTTCGGGAGATGCAACGTCTTCATCCTCTTCCCTTTCGGTTACGGCAACGGTTGCAACTACGCCGTCTTTAAGGCGCATTAAACGAACGCCCTTGGTGTTTCTGCCTATTTGAGTTATGCTGTCGCAATGCATTCTTATAATAGTACCGCCGTCGGATATTATCATAACGTCGTCTTCGTCAGTAACCTGTTTAAGATTTACTAAGTAGCCCGTAACTTCGTTAAATACGCCCGCTTTAATACCCTTACCGGCTCTGCCTTGAAGTCTGTAATCTTCTAAGTTGGAGCGTTTGCCGTAGCCGTTAGACGTTACCGTTAAAATATCTTTAGTAGGGTCAATTACGAGCATATCTACTAAAATGTCGTTTTCGTTTAAGTTCATTGCCTTAACGCCCGAGGTATCTCTGCCCATAGCTCTTACGTCGTTTTCGTGGAAACGAATACACTTGCCTTCTTTAGAAGCTATTATAAGCTCGTTTTCGCCCGTGGTGAACTGAACGGATATTAAATCGTCGCCTTCACGCAAGCTGATTGCAATTTTACCGTTGCGGTTAATGCGCGCAAACTCTTCTACCGAAGTCTTTTTAATTTGACCGTTCTTGGTTGCGAACGCGATATAGCCTTGAGCTTCGTCGGGAACGGGTATAAGCGTATTGATTTTTTCGTTTTGGTCTATTTGAACGATATTTACGATCGCTCTGCCCCTTGCCGTTCTTGCTGCTTCGGGGATTTCGTAACCCTTTATGCGATAAACCTTGCCAAGGTTGGAAAATAGCAAGATATTATCGTGCGAGGAGCAAACGAACATCTGTTCTACGAAGTCTTCATCCTTGGGTTTATGCGCCGTTACGCCCATGCCGCCGCGGTGTTGAGCTTTATATTCTGCAACGGGAAGACGCTTTACGTAGCCGGAGTGAGTTAAGGATATTACTACCTGTTCTTCGGGGATAAGGTCGGCGTCTTCTATAGCGCTGTAATCAACGCATATTTCCGTTCTTCTTTCCGAAGGGTATTTACGCTTAATTTCAAGCAAGTCTGCTCTTATAATTTCCAAAACTCTCCATTCGTTTGCAAGAATATCCTTTAAATCGGCAATAGTTGCTTCGAGTTGAGCGAGTTCGTCGTTTAATTTGTCTACTTCTAAATGAGAAAGTCTGTATAATCTAAGTTCTGCTACTGCGTTTGCTTGGCGTTCGTCGAGCACGAAATTTGCAACTAACTTTTCTACGCAATCCGTTTTATCCTTTGCGTTTTTACAAACTTCTACCACTTCGTCTATGCTTGCCTGAGCTATTACCAAGCCGCGTAATATGTGAGCGCGTTCTTCCGTTTTATTTAAGTCGAACTTGGTTCTGCGCTTGATTATGTCTTTTTGGTGTTCGAGATAATAATAAATAAATTCTTTTAAGTTTAAAAGCTTGGGCGTGCCGTCTACGAGGGCGAGCATTATAAGCCCGTCGGATACCTGCAAGTTGGTGTGCTTATATAGCATGTTTAACACTACTTGAGCGTTGGCGTCCTTTTTAACTTCTATTACTATACGCATACCTTCTCTGTCCGATTCTTCACGGATGTCGGATATGCCTTCTATACGCTTATCTTTTACCAAGTCTGCAATGCTTTCTATAAGTTTTGCCTTATTTACTTGGTATGGGATTTCGGTAACTACTATACGGGTACGCGTTTGATTGCCGCTTTGATATTCTTCTATTTCCGCCTTAGAACGGAGAATAATGCTGCCTCTACCCGTTTTATACGCCTTTCTTACGCCGCTTCTGCCCATAATTTGAGCGCCCGTGGGAAAGTCGGGTGCAGGGATGTAGTTCATAAGCTCGTCCACGTCGATATCGGGATTATCTATCATGGCGCATACGCCGTCGATAACTTCTCCAAGGTTGTGGGGAGGAATGTTGGTTGCCATACCTACGGCAATACCGTCGGAGCCGTTTACGAGCATATTGGGGAATCTAGAAGGCAAAACGGTAGGTTGCATACCCGTATCGTCGAACGTGGGGTAAAAATCAACCGTTTCTTTATCTAAATCTCTTAACATTTCAGAAGAGAGTTTAGAAAGTCTTGCTTCGGTATAACGCATTGCTGCTGCGGGGTCGCCGTCTACCGAGCCGAAGTTACCGTGTCCTTCTACGAGGGGAAAGTTGATTGAAAAGTCTTGTGCAAGTCTTACCAACGCGTCGTATACCGAGCTGTCGCCGTGGGGGTGATATTTACCCATACAGTCACCGACTATACGAGCACATTTACGGAAGGCTTTATCGGAATATAATCCGAGTTCGTGCATTGAATATAATATTCTGCGGTGAACGGGCTTTAAACCGTCGCGCACGTCGGGAATTGCACGCGATACGTTTACCGCCATTGCGTAAGCTATAAACGACTTTTTAAGCTCTTCGTCTACTTCGACGTCGAGCATTTTGGTCATTGCAAGCGTTTTTCTAAATTCTTCGGTGAGTTCGGGACTCGTTTGTTTTTTAGCCATAACCTTTTACCTCCTTATACGTCGAGTTCGTCTACGAGTTTAGCGTTTTCTTCGATAAACTGTCTTCTTAATTCGGGTTGTTCGCCCATTAAAAGCGCAAACATTCTGTCGGCTTCTACCGCGTCTTGCACATTAATTCTAACTAAAGTACGTTGCGCGGGGTCCATAGTCGTTTCCCAAAGTTGTTCTTTATTCATTTCGCCCAAGCCTTTATAGCGTTGAAGCTCGAATTTGCCTTGATGATTTGCTCTAAATTCTTCTAACGCCTTGTCGTCGTAAAGGTATAAATCCTTCATCCCCTTAGCCGAAACCTTATATAAGGGGGGTTGCGCGGCGTATACGTGTCCCTTTTCTACTAAGGGGCGCATATAGCGGAAGAAGAAAGTTAAAAGTAATATTCTTATATGCGAGCCGTCTACGTCGGCGTCGGTCATAATTATAATTCTATCGTAACGGAGCTTGCTTTCGTCGAAGTTTTCCTGTATGCCGCATCCAAAAGCCGTTATCATAGCCTTTATTTCTTCGTTTTCCAACGCGCGGTGGATACGAACCTTTTCCACGTTTAAAATTTTACCGCGCAAGGGAAGAATTGCTTGGAAACGACGGTCTCTACCCTGTTTTGCCGTGCCGCCTGCGGAGTCGCCTTCTACGATATAAATTTCGCAAAGCTCGGGGCGTTTATCCGAACAGTCGGCAAGTTTACCGGGAAGCTTGGTAGATTCTAAAACGCCCTTTCTTCTCGTTTCTTCTCTCGCCATTCTCGCCGCGTCACGGGCACGCTGAGCCGTAATACAGCGCATAACGAGTTCACGGGTTTGGGCGGGATGTTCTTCAAGGTACGTGCCGAATTTGTCGATTACGGCTTTTTGCACGAAACCGCGAACGTAGGTTGAGCAAAGTTTGCTCTTAGTTTGGCTTTCGTATTGAGCGTCGGCAATTTTTACCGATACTACCGCCGTTATGCCTTCACGCACGTCTTCGCCCGAAAGTTTATCGTTTTCCTTTAAGATGTTAAGGCGTTTGCCCGCGTCGTTTATAACCTTGGTTAACGCCGCCTTAAAGCCGTCTAAGTGAGTTCCGCCGTCGGGTTGACGAATGTTATTCGAGAAAGGGAAAATTTGTTCTTGATAACCGTCGTTATACTGAATGGCAACTTCTAAAAATTTATCGTCGCCTTCGTTTTCTTCAAAGTAAACGGGTTCTTCAAAGAGGGTATTTTTGCCCTTGTTTATGTCGTTTATAAAGTGCACTACGCCGCCTTCGTAACAGAAAGTGTCGTGGCGTTCCTTTTCGCCGCGATAGTCTGAAAGGGTAAGCGTTAAGCCCTTGTTTAAGTAGGAAAGTTCGCGAAGGAGCGTTTTTAACGTTTCATAGTTAAATTCTATCGTTTCGAACATGGTTGCGTCGGGATGGAACGCAATGGAAGTTCCCGTTTCTTCGGTGTCGCCTACTATTTTTAAAGGTTCTTCGGGAACGCCGCAATGATATACCTGACGGTGAATATGTCCGTTTTGGCAAACTTCGGCAATAAGAGTATCGGAAAGAGCGTTTACGCAAGATACGCCAACGCCGTGTAAGCCCGAAGAAATTTTATAGCCGCCAGCCTTGTTTCCGCCGCCGAATTTACCGCCTGCGTTAAGGTTGGTTAAGGCGAGTTCTACGCCTGAAATTCCCTCTTCTTTATTTATGCCCGTGGGAATGCCCCTTCCGTTATCTTTTACTATACAAGTTCCGTCTGCCGTTATGGTTACGTTAATGGTATCGCAAAAGCCCGCCAAAGCTTCGTCGATAGAGTTATCGATAACTTCGCGCACGAGGCAATGTAAGCCCTTTTCGTCGGTAGGGCCTATATACATACCGGGGTGTTCTCTTACAGGTTCTAACCCCTTTAACGCTTTTAAGCTGTTAGCGTCGTAATTGTTTACTATTTTTTCAGGCATTTTAAATCCCCTTTTTTCTTAATTTGTAAAGTAAAATTACACAGTTTATTTTACAAATTAAAAAAGCTTATTTTATTATAATATTATTATACCACAGTATAATAATAAAGTAAAGTATTAAAAATAAATTTATCGATTTTTAAACGCATATTTTTGCATTTTTATACGCAAAATTTAAGGTATGGAAAACAAATTATTTTGCAAGGGCTTTAGCGGGGAAAAATTCGACAAAATTTACGAGTGCGAAAGCTGCGGAAACCACGTTTGTAGCTTTTGTGCAAGCGTTTGGCGGGGAGTTTGCCCCAACTGTTTCGGTAGGCTTTTTAGGATAAGTTAAACTAAAAAAAAGGCGTTCTTTTGAACGCCTTTTTGCTATTGATTTTTTAATTTTGAAACAAAAATATAATTTTAAGAGTGGCTATTTTATTAAAACAGCCTTAATTTAAATATTCCTTTAATTGTTCGTATCTTTGGCGATATTTTTCATATTTTTCGCTGTCGCCCGTCGCTGCGTAATATTCGGCACGCAATTGCGTTAAAACTATAAAATTATAGTCGTCTTCGGGTAATTGCGGAAGGTTTAAAAGCAAGTTTTCGCTTATATTTTTAAGCGGTATACCACAATTTAGCTTGCCTTGAACTGTTAAAAGCACGAGCAAAACCTTGGCGGAATCTTCGTTTTTTATAAGTTCTAACGCTATAAGTCCGTCAGTTTTGCCGCTTGCGTATTCTAAGGGGAGTAAATTTAAAATAAAAACGTAAAAAGACGCAGGTAAAAAGGGCGAAACCCAAATAAGAGCGCTAAATATTAAGCCCGTTGCACCCACTACTATTAATAAAAGATTAACTAAAAGCCCTCCGATTACCGTTATAAGATAGCGAGGCTTAATATTTTTGTCAGTTTTGGGATTTACCGAACACGAAAACGCCGACGAAAAGGGTGAAACGCTTTTTAGCTTTACACCCATTTTAGTAATTGCGCCGAATAAAACGTGCCCAAGCTCGTGAAAAATATAAGATAAGAACAAACAAAGGGCGCATAAAGCGACGTAAACGGTTATTTGAAGGGCGAAACTTTGAATTATAGCCTCCGTTTCAACGACGAAAAAATAACCCGTTAAAACGGCTAACGCAAGGCTAGCTATAATATTTAACGCCCAAAACAAGTTTTTCATAAATTGCCTTCTTTAAGTAGAACGTAACCTTCTAAATTGTCGTTTTCTGAAACTGTTACGCTATCTATGCCGAGCTTTTGCATAGTTTTATACAAAAGAATACAACCGCCGCCTATAACGTCGGCACGGCGAGAGTCCATGCCGGGTAAATCTTTTACGTCTAAAACGGATAACGTTAAAATGTATTCGCCTAAAACCTTAATTTCGTCTACGGTGAGTTTAGTGCCGTGGACCTTTGCGGGATCGTACATAGGTAAGCCAAGCTTTACTGAAGCGAGTGTGGTTGCCGTTCCACCTATAGCGTAAATTGCCTTACCTTCGGCTTTAACGTTATTTAACGCCGTTAAGCTTTGATCTACCGCTTCGCCGAGCTTGTCTTTATCCCTGCCTGCAATATCGTAAAGGCGAACTACGCCTACGTCTAAACTCTTGGTAAATACGCGATTGCCACAACGTTGCATTATAATTTCCGTGCTTGCGCCGCCTACGTCTATAATGCCGCCGTCCTTTGTTCCAACTGCGCCCAAAAGACCTATTTTTGCTTCGTCTTCGCCCGATAAAACGTCTACGTCTAAATCGCAAACGCGTTTAACTTCGCTTACGAATTCCGCCCCGTTTTGAGAAGAGCGAACGGCAGCCGTTGCAAAGCAGTATATTTTAGTGCACCCCGCCTTTAACGCGTGGGCTTTATAGCCTTCGATTGCGCCTACGGTGCGGGATATAGCTTCGGGAAGGAGTATTCCGCTTTGAGCGAGACCTTCTCCTAAGCGCGTGGTGTTAATGCGTTTGTAAAGCGTTTTTCCATCCACCGATACCATTAAGCGAACGGAGTTTGAACCTACGTCTATAGCAGCTAATTTCATTAATTATCTCCCGGTATAAAACCTAATTCAAAAGCGGAATCTTTAAGCCATTCCTCAGACTGATAATATTCCAAATCATTTTCTGCGTTTTGAATTTCTTCGTATTTAGTTTTAATATCTTCTTTTAATTGATTGCGGTAATTGCCAAGCCCTGCTATTTGCGTTATTTGATATACCAACACGGCAATCAAAACGAACAAAAGCGTTACGGCGGCTACCGTAAACGCCGCGTATACGCGGGCGCGTTTTTCTTGTGTCAAACTATTTCTCCTTTTTTCGGTTAATTTTATTATACACCATATTTACAAAAATTGCAATACGCAAATGCAAAGTTTTATAATAAAGTAAAGCGCCGAGCAAACAACTTACAAGCATATACGCCCTTATTTTGTAAAAGCTGAACGCAACCGAAGAAAATATGAATAACGCCGATAATATTATAAAATATAAAACGTCGAAAACGGGCGTTATAATTTTTACGGCTTTTTTGCTTACACCGCCTACTATACTTAAAATAACGTAAAAAATTTCGTAAATTATGCCGCTTGAAAACCCCACGGCAAAGCATATTAAAAATATTTTTAGCTGCATTTATTTAAGTAGTTTTTGAATTAATTTTGCGTTTTTTACGCCGTATTTTACTCCCGATATTTCACCCACGGCGCAAAAAGCACCCGTCGCCTTTGAAAAATTAATTATTTTTAAATTTGCTCCACTTACCACTATTTTTCCCTGCGAATAAGTTAATACTATTTGTTGCGAGGAAAAGGCGTTTACACTTTCAATATCGGTTGCCGTTATTTTTTTGCATTGTTCTACGGTTAAAACGTGCGTGGAGTTATTTTGATTTTCTTGCATATATACCACCTAATTTATGAAAAATACCACCGAAAGTTTCGGTGGTATTATATATGCTTTATATTTTATAAATATGCTTAAGCTTTCTTTTCTT
>JAGAMH010000030.1 GCA_017624815.1 Clostridia bacterium | reverse complement strand
CAAGAGTCTCACAGACACTACTACCGAGGAACAGCCCGAACAGACCGAACCGAGCGAGGACGAATCTCCCACGCAAACCATAGGAGGTGGATGATATGACGGATAAGAATAACGCAGCTTTTGCATACGGCGTGAATATGCGCCCATCATTCACAGTTGGTTTGTGGGCAATAAAGCAGGGAATGAAATTATGTCCGAAGAGCAGGAAAACGCACTTGTAGCGTCGGACTCGTTGCTACAAGAAGTTGCCGCAGACAGTATGGTTTTGTTGAAAAACGAAAACGACTGTTTACCCTTGTCAAAGGGAACTAAGCTTAACTTATTCGGCTATAACGCAACCGATAACGGTTTTATGATTACCGGCGGCGGTAGTGGCAATTCCAGAAGTGTAGCAGAAAGAACGGTTACTTTGGTGCAAGCGTTGAAAGACGCGGGCGTTGCCTATAACGAAGAATTGTTGGCGAAATACGCCGCGTACGATAACCTTGATTTGGATACTAACTCTAGTTCAGGTCCACAAGGAACGTTGACCAACCCGCCCGAATCTTTTTATACGGATGAATTGATGACGCAAGCGAAAAACTATTCAAATACCGCCGTCGTCGTTTTAAGCCGTTATGGGCGTGAAAACGAGGAAACAAAAGACGGCTTAACTTCTCACTATGAAATTCCTTTAGTGCAAATAAAGAGTAAAGGCTTACCCACCGATACTACGAGAACGTATTTACAAACTTCCACCGAAGAAGATATTATGCTTGAAAAGGTAAAGGCAAACTTCGATAACGTTATCGTTTTATTAAACCTTTGCAATATTATGGAATGTGGCTTTTTAGACGATAGCAGAATAGATGCCGCTATGTTTATAGGCACTACGGGGCAATCGGGTACGCGCGCAATTCCCAAATTGCTCTACGGCGATATTACCCCTTCGGGTAAAACTGCCGACGTTTACGCGTATAATCATAAAAACGACCCCACTTGGGTAAATGCTCTTCCTACCCCGACTGGAAACAATAAGCACGTATCCTATCAAGAGGGTATCTATTACGGTTACCGTTGGTATGAAACGGCGTTTGCCGATAAGGTAAAACTTACCGTAAACGGCACGCAGTTAGACTTTTCTACCGAAGAAGGTTATAATAAAATCGTACAATATCCCTTCGGCTACGGCTTGTCTTACACAAACTTTTCGTGGGAAGTAGTAGAAGCTCCTGCCGACGGCACGGAAATTCAAGAATACGGCGAATATACCGTAAAAGTGCGCGTTACCAACACGGGGACGCGCCCGGGTAAAGACGTCGTTCAGTTATACGCAACGCCTCCTTATACCGCAGGCGGCATAGAAAAATCGGCAATTAATTTAATCGCTTTTGCTAAAACCGAAGAGTTGTTGCCCGCAAATATGACGGAAAACGGCGTTCCTGAAAGTCAGGTTGTTGAATTAACCTTTACCGATTATAGCCTTGCTTCTTACGATTGTTACGACAAAAATAACAATCAGTTAACTGGTTACGAGTTGGAAAAAGGCGAATATCAAATCAAATTAATGAAAAACTCTCACGATCCCGCTACGGTTATCCCTTCCGCAGCGTCCCAAGATTCCGTTATCACGATGGAAGTTAAAAAGTGGGATATTTGGATGGCGTTTGACCATACTACCAGCGAATTCGTTGAAAATCGCTTTACGGGCGCTTATTCTTATGGTTCACCCGTAGACGGCGGGCTTAAGTATATGTCCAGGGAAAACTTTGCCGGCACCTTCCCTACGGTGCGTGTTGACGGTGCAAACACGAAGGGTTATCAAAATGGAGCCCAAAATAAATACCAAGCGTTACAAACGATTACTTACGGTCAAGATAACGGTATGTATTTCGCTACCAAAGCGGACGGTAGCAAAGCTTCTTTAACAGACTTAAACGGCACAACTCAGACTGAATTGAAGTATAACGACGAGTTGTTAGAAAAATTACACGATTACGACGATAACGAAACGTGGAATAAATTCCTCTCGCAAATTACCAAGGAAGAAACGGTGGACATCATCAAAAACGGTGGTTTTCAAATTGCGGCGGTTGAATCCATCGGCTTGCCCCGTATGACAGAGCAGGATGGACCTTCTGGTTTTGGCAATACCGTTTTAAATGAAGAATCTGAATCTACAAGTACCGGTTGGTGCTCTTCAGCTCTTGTTGGTTGTTCTTGGAACAAAAAGTTGGCGTATAATCAGGGACGTTCAATCGGTATGGAAGCAAAAAATATCGTTAATAAGCAGGGTTGGTACGCTCCCGGCGTAAACCTTCACCGTTCGCCTTACAATTCGCGTAATTTTGAGTATTATTCCGAAGACCCCGTGCTTTCGGGCGAAATGGGGGCTGAAGTTATCCGTGGCGCAAAGAACAACGGTTTAATCTGTTACTTAAAGCATTTTGCGGTTAGCGAAGGCGGAAAGAATCCTTTCCGGGTAGATACTTGGATCACCGAGCAGGCTATGCGTGAAATCTATCTAAAAGCCTTTGAAATCGCCGTTAAGAAGGGTGGCGCAAACGCAGTGATGTCGGCTTTCAATAACATCGGCGACGTATTCTGCGGTTTCAATCAGGCGTTGTTAAACGATATTTTACGTACTGAATGGGGATTTAGAGGACAGGTCATCACTGACTGGTGGAAAGTTTATATGATTATTGAACAATGTGTTCTAGGCGGCAACGATAAAATGTTGATGCATGAAAACACGACGTAAACCGTTAATTTAAACGACCCTGCCAGCGCGCAATCTAACGCTGCCCGCACTTCGGTTAAAAATATCGTCTACTCGGCGCTTGATTCTTATCTGACGGCGAAAGACTACGCAGAAAACGGCGACGTAAACGACCCTTACGCAGTAACTATCGACAAAATTACCGTAACCAAAGCGGACAATTCGCCCTTATTTACGGGACTTTGGATAGGTATAAACGTTGCGTTCGCTATAGAAATTTTAGTTTGCGCATTCTTTATCGCAAAACCTTATATCAAATTTTTTAATAAATAAAAAGTAATATCGTTAAAAAAAATACGGACT
>JAGAMH010000029.1 GCA_017624815.1 Clostridia bacterium | reverse complement strand
ATATATAAAATACCGCCAAAACTATTAATAATTTTTCCGCTTTCACTATTTATTTTTCCTTAGTTAAAAAAGGCGGGCGCAAAAATTGCGCCCGCCTTGTAAATTAAGTAATAAATTTTTTAGCTAACTTCGCCGTCTTCGGCTTCTGCTTCTTGAACGTAATGTTCGTAAATTTCGTCTAATAATTTTTCGTCTTCGATAGGGTCTAACGATTCGTTTTTAACGTTAAGTTCAAAAATAACCAACTCGTCTTCGGCAATTTCGTCGTTGGGTTCAGCGGGAAGAAGAAGCACGTAAATTTTTCCCTTATACTCTATTTTATCTAAAAATTTAAAGTTTACAACGTCGCCGTTTTCGTCTACGAGTTCAATGTTTTCCTCTTCTAAATCTAAAAATTCTTCGTCGCGTTCAGCCATATTTATACTCCTTTTTTGTTTATTTTATTTAAATACCCGTCGAGTATGTTCGCCGCGGCGAGCGCGTCGACGTAATTTTTCCGTTTTTCACGGCGCATGCCTTCCGATATTAAAACCTCGTGCGCCATTTGAGTAGTAAAGCGTTCGTCTTCACATATAATTGGTATATCCGTTTTTTCAGCCAAAGCGTTTATAAAGCGCTGCGTTTTTTCAGTTTGAAGGGCGTCGCTCCCGTCGAAATTTACGGGCAAACCGCAAATTATTTTAGTTGCGCCCTTTTCCACCGCTATTTTTGCAATTGCTTCAACGTCCGTTTTAAAACCCTTTCTAAAATACGTTTGCGAAGGCAACGCGTATGTATTAAACGGATCGGAAATTGCAACGCCTATTCTCTTGTCGCCTATATCAAATGCCACGTAACGTTCCACTATTTTTCTCCTATAAATATATTATAGCATACGTTTAGCGTCTTTTCAAGCGTTTAAAAAGAATAATAACGCCAAGAACAAATCTCAGCGTTACTATTTTTTTTACGTCTCGTCCGTTTGCATGCCGTTTTTTTTGTTTTCTATATCTTCGAGCTTTTCGTCGATATACTGTTCGGCTTTCGCCATCAAGTCTTCTTGATTCTTTTTAACGAGATTGCGTATTTTGCAATTGTTGGCAACGATAACCGCACCGCCAACCATGCCTAAAACGAGCCCCACAAAAAATTTTTCCACAGTTTTTCTCCTTAAAATTTTTGCGTTTTTCGCTTTTTATAAAGCCACGTTTTGCATGTGCACCGCCCAACCTTATTAAACGGCGCAAACGCTTTGGCTTTACATTTTAAGTATGAGAAAGTTTTTCCCCTTTTATTACTGTAAATTTTTTACTTGCATTTTTAAAAGGGCGTTTTCGTCGGTAAGGCTTTTTATAACGGCGTATAAGCGTTTGTTCTCTTCTTTTAAAGAGGACGCCAATCTATCGTATAAGCCGTTAATTTCCTCTTCTAAACGCTTTTGCATTTCGCCCGATTGCCCCAAAGATATACCGCATTCACGCATAATTTTTTGCAACTTTTCAGGTTGTTTAGACAAAACGTTGCGGTATTTGTTTTGGTATCTTAGCATAAGCTTATCGTCGCCGTTAGCAAGTTCTAATACCGCGCGCCTTACCGAAACGCCGCGAGCTTTATACTTTAAAATCTCGCGCAAAATTTCGTTTGTTTCCTCTTCTGTAAATTCTTTAATTTTTTCGGCTTTAAGGTTAGTTCCCTGCAAAAGCTCGTCCACCCTTTTATCGCCGCGGCTTTTAAGTAGCGAATAGTAATAATTTCGCACGCTGCCCTTTGCCCTGCCCGTTCTTTTAGAGTATTCGTCAAAAATTCCCGTTAAAGTTTTACCTATAGCCCGTTCCGAGCAAACGTAGCTTATAAAACTTTTAGCCTCTTCTTCGGTATAGCCGTTAATTTTTACCATAAAAAACTCCTTTATTCTGCATTTTGCAATAAATTATTTACCTTTTTATTGACATATTTTTTTTACTTTATACATTAATATTTGCGTATGAATATCATTTTTTTATCGGCGGAACGCTCCGCACTTAAACTAAACGGCGAATACGTTGGGGTTTGCGACCTTTTTGAACGCATTTGCGAACTCGACGAAAAAACTGCTTATTTTGCAGAAGTTGTCCCCGAAGATAAATTTTTTAGCCACTCTTTTTTTATAGACGAAAATTTTTTTAAATCGCCGCCGCCCTATATAAACCTTTATTTTTCAAAAAGCGCCGTAACCGTTTATATTAAGGACTTCACAATTAAAGATTTTGAACTAAAAGTAATAAATCAAACGCGTTTTTGCGGCTACGATATAACAATTTACAAACAATGCGGCGTAAAAATTTTAATAGGCGACAACGTAGTAAAAGAGCTTGCGCCCGAATTTGAATTCGGCGTTTTCAACGAAATTGAAGTTGGCGGTTTTCCCCTTTTAACTATATCGGCGAACGGATGGCTATGCTGCATTTCTAAAAGCTTAAAAACCGTTTATTGCGAAAAGGCGACTTCTTTTAATTTAGACGAAGGCTTTACCGTAATTTGCGAGTTGGAAAGCGCGTGCAAAATAGTTTGTAAACGCAAATATTTATACGACGGCAACGACCTTTTACCCAACGGCTATTCAATTAAAGAAAGCGTTGAGCCCTCGCACGAAATTTTGCCGTTCGCCTTTTTTGAAAGCGTTTTGTATAAGGGTGATTTTGCCCGCTATTTAAGCGACGATTTAAAGGGTAAATCGCATATATTAGGGGAGTATTTGGGAAATTTTTGCGCCGTTGCTCCACCCTGCCAACTCTTTTATACCGAGCGGAAAAATCCGTTTGCCGTTTGCTTAGCTTACCTTGAAAATAAAAATATCTACCGCGTAAAATACTTTGCAGTAGATATAAATAACGGTAAAATTTGCAACGTTTATCCCGTTGAATAAAACGTTTTATTTCGCCGCTTTATTCGGCAATTTTTAAGATTAAAAAAAAGTTCCGCAAGCTTTTGGCTTGCGGAACTTTTACGTTATATAAATTAATTATTTTTTATTGAACACGAGTTCTATGGTCACACCTTGTTCGGACATAGACATAATTAACTGTCCGCCGTCTAAAGTAGCATATTGCTTTTCGCCATCGATAATTAACGCAAGTTTGCCGTCTTCTTCAGCCCAAGTTCCGTTTTCAACACCAGTTTAGTTATTTTCCGCTTTTATTAAACCCTTTTCGTACTGCTCTTGTTTATAGGCGAATTGCTTTTTATAAGCTATTATAGCAACAGGTATAAACGCGCAAACGGCTAAAACTTCGGCTATGGGGTAACAGAACCATATTCCGCCTTGACCGAATAGGAAAAACAAAATAAACGCCGAGGGGATTAATATTATAATTTGGCGGCAAAGCGACATTAAAAGGGAAGAAAAAGGTCTGTTTATTGCTTGCAGCATATTAATAGTAACTATAGATATTGCCGCGGGAATAAAGCAAATGCAAATTATTCTAAACGCGTAAGCTCCGTCTGATATAATTTGCGCGTCGCTTGTAAATACGCTCATAATAAAGTTTGGCAGCGTTAAAAATAAAACCGTGCCGAACGCCATTATACAAAGGGAAATAATATAACCGAGTTTTAACGCCCTGTTAAAGCGCTGTTTTAAGTTTGCACCGTAGTTATAACTTAATATTGGCATTAACCCTTGCATAAGCCCAAACACGGGCATAAATATAAACGATTGCATTTTAAAATAGGCGGAAAGAACGAAAATACCCGTGCCTTCTTTTAAAAGCGTGTTTAATATAATGGTTATAAAAGAGCCCATTGCGTTCATAACGAAGGCGGGCGTTCCCGTTTTTAAAATATGCAAAAAGTATTCTTTTTTGGGCTTGTAGCCTTTAAGCGAAATGCTTATATCCTGCTTTTTGAAAAGTAAGAAGAACATTGCCAAGCCCGCAGCTGCCCATTGACCAATTACGGTTGCAAGTATTGCCCCTAAAACACCCCAGTTGAAAACTAAAATAAATAGCGCGTCTAAAACGATATTTATTATTGCGCCCGTAAGTTGGCTTATCATGGGCATTTTCATATTACCAGTAGACTGCAAAAGGCGTTCGCACACAATTTCTATAATACCGCCCAAGCTCGCCGCCATATATATGCAAAGATAAAGCGAGCCTTGTTCGGCAACGTAAGCGGTATCGGAAGAATTTTCCGCATTTACGAACGCCGAAACGAAGGGTTTTACTACCGTAAACGCCAACACGAGCATTATTAACCAAGCTATAACGCCCATTATAATTGCCGTTTTTGCCGCCTGATTTGCCTTTTCCGTTTGACCTTCGCCAAGTTTGCGTGCAACGTAGGCGTTTGCGCCGACGCCGACGCCCAATGCTACGGCAACGACCAGCATAGTCATAGGGAAAGCTATACTAACCGCCTGAAAGCTATCGTCGCCCAATTTTTCTAAAACGCCGAAATAGGGCGCGTAAGTTTTAGTAACGTTTGAAACGAAAACGCTATCTACGATATTATATAAAGCGTGCACGAGCATGGAAAGTATTGCAGGAATAGACATTTCAAACAAAAGCTTTCCAACGCTTTTTTCACGCATTTTATCCGAGTGCATTGCGCTTTTAGTATTATTTTCCATAATTTTTCCCTTGTAAAACAAAAATAACTCCGCAGGTTTAAAACCTGCGGAAGCTCTTTTTTATTAGTATTTTAAAACTTTAACCGTTTTAACGATAAGGGGTTTAGCCGTTACCGAATAAGAAACGTCCGTGCCCTTGTCGGCAATTTCTTCGTAGTGGTCAACTGCAACTTCTACCGTTTGAACGAAGTCGGAAGAATCGTCTGCAAACGCGTCTGCAATATAATCGGCAATAGCGTCTTTAAGTTCTTCTAACTTTTCAAGGTCGGCGTCGGAATTCAAATGACCGAAGATGCAATATTTACTGGTGGTAAGATCGCTCGAAGTTCCAACTTGAACGGCGAACATGCTAGTTGCGCTGTTATAACCGTAGTCGCGTTCGAAAGCTTCGTCATCGCGAGTGGTTTCTACCCAAACTTTTTCCGAAGTTTTTTCACCGTCGTAAGTTTTTCCGCTGTGATAATACATTCTCAAAGCGCCGAGCTGAGAAGTGAGCGCTCCCTTTTGTATTTCGTGGTCGTTTGCCGAGAATTCGCCGATAAGCGTAGATAAAGGAGTATCGCCTTTATAATTTTCGGTAAAGGTTTTATAAACTGAAGGCGTTAATAAACCTTTTTGGAATAAATCTTCGTAATAAGTTTGTTCCTTGCTGTTTTCGATAAGATAATCTTCAAGTCCGCCTGCGGTATCGTATGCGGATTTATAAGTTTCTTCGTCTACGAAGGAATAACCGCCACCGTACCAATCTCTCGAATTGTAGTTGTGGATGATGGTGTTATCGTAGAATTTAGCGTTGGCAAGCTCGATAAAGTGCTTAACCGTTTGAGGATACATATTTCTGTAAAGTTGGAATTCAAGGTCGTATTCCACTTCGTTGAATTCAATAGTTATTTCCACGTGGGGATGCTTAGTTTCTATAGTGCAACCGGAAAAAGCGCCGGTAAAAACGGCAATTCCTGCAATAGCGGTAACGCATGCAACGCGGGTAAGTTTTTTAATAGACATACTTTCACCTATATTTTTGAAAATTATACTATTATATTTTACTTTTTATTATGCAAGCCGTCAAGCAATTTTTATAGTTTAAACGCAAATATCGCTTAATTTTAGCTTTATTTTAATCTTGCGCGCCTTACGGCAAGCTCCCAACCTTTTATAAGCGAGTTTCTATACTCTTCGTCCGTTTTAGGCAAAAAGAGTTTTTTCTCTTGTTGGCGGCGTTTAATTTCTTCTATGCTATTCCAAAATCCGCAAGTTAATCCTGCCAAATACGCCGCGCCCAAGGCGGTAGTTTCAACGGCTCTGGGACGTATTACCTGCAAATTGCTCACGTCTGCTTGAAACTGCATTAAAAAGTCGTTTGCGCTTGCTCCGCCGTCTACGGAAAGGGTTTTCACCTTGCAATCGGCGTCCTTTTCCATTGCCGAAATAACGTCGTTTACCTGATAGGCAATACTTTCCAAAGTAGCCCTAACTACGTGTTCTTTTTTAACGCCGCGGGTAATGCCGGAAATCGTTCCCCTTGCCTCGGCGTCCCAATAAGGCGCGCCCAAGCCCGTAAACGCGGGGACGACGTATACGCCGTTACTATCCGTTACCGAACGTGCCAAAATCTCGCTTTCGGCAGCGTTGGCTATAAGCTTCATTTCGTCCCTTAACCATTGCACGGCAGCTCCGCCTATAAAAACGGAACCTTCTAAAACGTAAGGCGGTTTATCGTTTAAACTTGCGCCCAACGTAGTTACCAACCCGTTTTTGCTTTCCACGGCGCAATCGCCCGTGTTCATAAGTAAAAAGCAACCCGTACCGTAGGTGTTTTTTATATCGCCTTTATTTACGCAAAGTTGCCCAAAAAGCGCCGACTGCTGGTCGCCAACCGCGCTACAAACGGGTATATTAGCGCCGCAAACGCCAATATCCGTTACGCCGAAATTATACCCCGAAGGGTAAACTTGCGGCAACATGTTAGCGGGTATACCGAATAAATTTAAAAGTTCTTCGTCCCATTTAAGGGTATGTATATTAAAGAGCATAGTGCGGCTTGCGTTGGTATAGTCGGTGGCGAAAATCTTCCCGCGGGAAAGTTTCCACATAACGAACGTATCTACCGTGCCGAACAATAGCTCGCCCCTTTGCGCCCTTTCTTTAGCGCCCTTAACGTTGTCTAAAATCCACTTTATTTTTGTTGCCGAAAAATACGCGTCTAACACCAAGCCCGTCTTTTTATAAATTAGCGGAGCTAACCCTTTCTCGGTGAGTTTTGCGCAGTAGTCGGCAGTTCTTCTACATTGCCAAACTATGGCGTTATGAATAGGCTCGCCCGTGTTTTTATCCCATACTATAGTTGTTTCGCGCTGGTTGGTAATGCCTATTGCGGCTATATCTTCTGCCGAGACGTTCGCCCTTATAAGCGCCTGATAAAACACTCCTATAAGCGAGCCAAAAATATCTTTAGGGTCGTGTTCCACCCAGCCTTGACGGGGATAAATTTGCGCGTATTCTTGCTGAGCCATACCAACCGTATTGCCCGACGAATCGAAAACTATCGCCCTTGAACTGGTAGTACCTTGGTCTAACGCCATTATATATTTCATAATTTTATCCTTATTAATCTACTCGTCGTCCGCCACGTTTTCGGAATCGACGTACTGTTCGTGATATTTAGCAATTTCGTCGGGGTCTAAAGAAACGTGTTGCAATAGCCCCGTACACTCGTTTGCGCTAACGCCTTCGCTATATAAGCTCTTTATAAATTCTTCGTAATCTTTTCGCTTCATACGATAAGTATGTGCGTTAAAAAAAGCTTTATACTAACGAATTGCCCCCGTAATATACCTTAATTAAAGTTCATTATGCCACATTTTGGACACTTTTTTCTAACCGAAGTGATCTCGTTGTAATAAAAAAAGTTTCCACAATTCGGGCACTTTATAACATCTTGCAAAGTTAGCGCAGCCTGCACGGCTTCTTCGTGCCCGCTGTTTGCAGCTGCAACGTAAAGCTTACACGCCCTTTCCAAGTTTTGCTCTACCCTGTCGCCCGTTTCGTAACGCATTGCCAAATAGAACTGTGCGGGAGCATAATCGCTACTGTCCGCCGCCTTTTCAAGATATTTTAAGCCGTAAAGCTCGTCCTTTTCAACGCATACGCCGTGGATATAAAACTGCGCCAATTTATATAGGGCGCGACCGCATTTAGAATACCATTTCATATCGTATTTAACGGCAAGCGAATAAAGCTCGAACGCCTTATCTAAACTTTCTTCAACTCCCAAACCGTTTTCGTAAAGCTCGGCGAGCTCTATAATGGAAGGTACGTGCTTTTCATCTTTACAAATTTCAAAAAGCTCTGCCGCCTTTTCGTATTTTTCCGCCGTTTTATAACAAAGAGCTAATCCGTAAATTACGCTGCGCCTGGTATCTAAAATGGGCGTTTCGTTTAAATCTTCGTTTTGATAGCATTTTAAATACCAATAGGTGGCTTTTTCTAAATCGTAATAGTTTTTATTTTCAAAATACAACTCCGCCAAACGCCGCTGAGCGGCAAAAAAGCCCTGTTCGGCAGCACGTTCACGCCATAATAAAACTTCGTTAAAGTCGTCTACACGAATAATTCTGCCCGCTTGGGTAACTTTTGGCACGCCGTTTTCATACAATCTGGATAGCGCAAACTGCGCCCTATCGTGCCCTAATTTCGCACCCGCCAAGTAAAATTTCATTGCGTAATATTCGTTCGGTTCTACGCCGTAGCCGTCTTCGTAACACCAGCCGATATAGTAATTGGCAGCGCCATATCCCTGTTTTAACGCCCTTTTATAAAATTTGAACGCAAGTGCGTTATCCACTCTAAAGCCGCCCAACCTATCGCCGCCGTAATAATACGCAAAGCCCAAGGAATATAGCGCAGGACCGTAGTTGCTTTTTGCTAACTTTTTGTATATTTCAATGGCTTTTGCTAAATCTTGTTTACAGCCGTAGCCTTTAAACAAACATTCGGCAAACTTCCATTTTATAATATCGCTTTCGCCAACACGCCTTTCAAGCTCAACGAAAATATCGCCGTAAAGGTTTTTTGGCGGCGTTACTTTAACGTATCCTTCTAAAAGGGCGCTTAAATATTCTTGCACGCTATTTACGCGCTTAGTTTCGTACTTAAAATTTTCCATAGCTTAAATTTTTAAGTCGTAGCTTTTATTCTTTCCGCACTTTCTGCAAACTAGGCGGGAATATAACGCCGTTTCTTCCCTTTCTACGCTATCAAAGCTTTTGCAATAGGGGCAAAAACTGGGATAAATTTTGCCAAGCTGAATGGCAGCGTCTTCGTGCCCCATATTCATTGCTATTTTATAATTCTCGTGCGATTTTACCGAATCGACTTTAAGTCCGTATCCGCCGCCGTAGCAAACGCCTAAATTGTAATAGCCGTAGCTTTCACCCAAGTCGGCTGCTCTTTGAAAATAATTTAAAGCTTTAAGCGCGTTTTTTTCTACGCCGTATCCGTTGGCGAGCATTACGCCTATTTTATTTAAAATATAACCTTTATACTTATCGGGCAAGCCGTTTTCTAACGACTGATTATAATATTCGAACGCCTTTTTATAATCTTGCTTAACACCTTCGCCCGAGTAATACAAATGTCCAAGGTTGCGCAAAGCGTAGGCGTTCCCCTGTTTTGCCGCCTTATTAAACCATTTTATTGCACCCTTTAAATCTTTACCGCAAGCATACGCTTCGTATAACGCTTGCCCGTATCTAAACTGCGCCGCCGCAACGCCCTGTTTTGCCGCCGTTTTATAGTATTCTAAACCACGCTTGGGATCACATTCCACGCCGCGTCCGCTATAGTAAGTAATGCCAAGGTTGGCAGTAGCCACAACGTAACCTTTATTATGAGATGCAAGAGCGTATTCATAAGCCCTTTCGTAATCCTTTTCAACGAATTGACCGTTGTAATACTCTACCGCCATAACGTTTAAGGCTATTACGTTGCCCTTTTCAGCAAGGTCGGCAATTATTTTAAAGGCTTTTTGCTGTTTTTCTGCGGGGTAATCGCCGCCGAGAATAGTTCTAGCGTAAATAGCGTCGAAATATTCGTCCTTTCCAAGTTCACTTTCAAATTTTGCAATCGCTTGAACCATTAACGCTTTTGGTAAGTTTGCGTAAACGTGCCCTTTTTTGAGTAATTTAAAATATTGCTCTACTGTTTTTGCCGTCTTTTTTTCATATTTATATTTCATATAACACCGCAATTAAATTATCTTATCTTTTTGCCGCACGAACTGCAAACGTATTTAGTGCCGAAGAAACCGTTTTTATACTCGCCCGAAAAATACGCACCGCAATGGGGACATTTATGGCTGTTGAATTCGCTAATTTTTCTCTGCGCTTCGGAATATCCCATACTAAGCGCCTTAGAATAGTAAGTATAAGCCTTGGGATAACTTTTAACTACGCCTTTGCCCGTTTCGTACAATAAACCCATGTTATAAGTTGCGTATTTATTGCCAAGCCCCGACGCCTTATTGTACCACTCGTAAGCCTTGTTATAATTTCTCGTAACGCCCGTGCCGTCGTAATAGCAATCGCCCAAGAATTTCATACCTTGATGCGAACCTGCCTCCGCCGCCTTATTATACCATTCCACCGCCTTTTGCATATTTTTAGTAACGCCCGTGCCGTAGTGATAGCAATATCCCATTTGGAACATAGCCTGCTTTTCGCCAAGGTCTACCGCGCGTTGGAAATAGGTTACGGCTTTTTTATAGTCTTGCGTTAAACCGCCTTCGCCGTAACGGTATAAATAACCCAAGTTAAATGCGCCTAAGCCGTTGCCGTTATCAGCTGCTTTTTGATAATAAACTACAGCCTTTTGAGTATTTCTGGCAACGCCGAATCCCATTTCGTACATATAGCCGATATTGTTCATAGCTTGAATATCGCCGCCGTCTGCCGCCTCTTGATAATATTTAGCCGCAAGCGTATAATTTTGAGCGGTGGCTATTCCCTTTTCGTACATAAAACCTAAATTATTTTTTGCCTTTACGTTTCCCTGTTTTGCCGAAGCGGTATAATATTCGAACGCCTTTTGCTTATCCATATTAACGCCGTATCCGTTAGAATAGAAAAAACCTACTGCAAACTGCGCGTCTGCATTTTTATACTGCGCGCCTTTATAGTAATATTCAAACGCCTTTTCTTTGCTTTGCTCAACGCTGCCCAAGCCGAATTCGGCCATATAGCCAAGTTTATGATAAGCCGAACCCAAAACGCCTTCTGATGCGCGACTTTGAACGACGCGAGAGAATAACTCGTAAGCTTTATCGTAATCTTTAGTAGTGCCTATTCCTAAATAATAGCACTCCGCCGTATTGAATTGCCCTAAAATATAGCCTTGGTCCGAACTCTTTTTATACCACTTAAACGCCGCTACTGCGTCGCGTTCGCAACCACGTCCAAATTCAAGACATTTAGCGTAAGCGCGTTGAGCGTTAGGATAGCCGTTTTCCGCCGCAAGTTTATAATATTCACACGCCTTTTCGTAATTTTGTTCAACGCCTCTGCCCGTTTCATAGCATACGCCAACGTTAAAAGTTGCGCCGTAATAATCTTGTTTATGAGCGGCAAAATATAAATCGAACGCCTTTTTTTCGTCCTGTGCAACGCCCGTTCCCGTTATGTAAAAATAAGCCATAATAGCTTGAGCGGGAGCGTAGCCAACCGAAACGTAAGGAGCAATTATTCTAATAGCACCGGCGTTATCGCTTTCGCAATAAGTTCCTATGCTTAATAAGTTTGCGTATTTAACGTCGTATATGGGGTTCGTTCCCAACTTTTTTTGCATTTCAAAAAAGGCCTTTTTACCCTCTTCGTAAGGTGCAACGAGATTTACGTAACCCAAGTTGAGCATATACAAATATTCATCTGCAGTTTTAACGTATTTAGTTTCGCTGTAAAATTTAGGCATAATTTTTCTCCATAAAAAATTAAAATAAAGGTATAACCTTATTTTAACACGAAATATTGCGTTTTGCAAGCCCTAATTTAACATTTAATAAATAGCTTAATTCCCCACAAAAATTTTTACTAATTGCACCTATTTTTCACCGCTAAGCTTTACCACTATAGCACCTATCGTCGCTGTTATTTTCGCTGCCTTCCACGTTACTTTTTCGCGCCATCACTTATCGCGCTTTTTAAAATTGCACTACGCCACCAGTTAAACAAAGTAATATCCTAAATTAAATAAGATTTTTGTTTAAAGTATTGACTTTTTTTTGTTTATTGCATATAATATAAGTGTCATTTGGACGGATGCGTGAACGTGGCGCATCAACCCGAGCCCTGCTTAACAGCCGGCTCGGTTTTTTATTTAAACCGTTTATACCAACGTTTATTTTACGCCTATACGTACTGAATAACTACCATAATACTAAGGCTATTACCGCGAAAAGTAGTAGCCAGAGCACGGCCTTTATTATTTTTTTCTTGTTAGGTTGTATTTATAGTTGACTTTTTAATTAAAATAAGTTTATAATAGTACCAATAGAGTTGACGTGACCTTACACAGTAAGGAATAGCGGAAAGCGCGGAACAATCAACTCTATTTTTTTTGTTTATTGCATTTTTTTTTGATTAAAATATTGACTTTTTATTTTTTATTGCATATAATAATGTTGTCAGTAAGACAGATGCGTGAACGTGGCGCATCCCCCCGAGCCCTGCTTAACAGCCGGCTCGGTTTTTTATTTAAACCGTTTATACCAACGTTTATTTTACGCCTATACGTACTGAATAAATACCATAATACTAAGGCTATTGCCACAAAAAGTAGTAGCCAGAGCACGGCTTTTAATATTTTTTTCTTTTCTACTTGCATTTTTTTGATTAAAATATTGACTTTTTATTTTTTATTGCATATAATATAGATGTCAGTATGATACGCACCTTAACGGGTAGCTCGATTACTGAACGCCGGTATGATACGCACCTTAACGGGTAGCTCGATTACCGGCTTTTTTTATTCCCATTTTCCTTTTTTTATTCTTTTAATTTTTCGTTTATCGTATTTATGGAATTGCCAATTTAACTTTGTTTTGCTAAATGAATTTTTAGTATCTTTCACTACTGCATCAATTACATATTGTTTTGTATTTTTATTTGGATTAGGATGTTTATAAAGTGCTACATTTTTGTAAACCTTATAGTTCCCATTTTTTTTCTTTTTCTTTCTTTTAGGCTTTGAAGTCAATAATATGTTTTTATATAACTGCCCTTTTTTACCAAAAATATAAGCGTAGTGCTTTCTTCTTTTGTTGTATCTAAATTCGCTTAATGCCATTATTTTTTCCTTTTTTTGCGCTTGGCTTTGCCGGGCGTTTTTTTCTTGCTTTTTTTGGATAAGTCGTTGACCTGCTTTTTCATTCGAGCGTTTGATATCCAGTCTATAAGCTTAAACACGACAACGACAACTAAAATAAGCAAGCCTAAGCTTAAGATAAGGCTTAAAATCTTTTGAAGTAGTGCGTTCGTTTCGTCAAAAAGCCCGAATATCCAGCCTAAGGGGTCATATTCGTTAGTGTTCACGTTGTCGGGAATAGAATCGCCCGTAACTTTATTTGCAACTGCGCCGAGATTGTAAGCTGTGCCGTCGCTCATAAAGTTTAAGCGCAAAACGTTAACGTTTTCAACGTTATAGTAGAATGTATCTTCAATCGGAGAAGGCCCGCCCGAAGTATTAGTAAGGATAGGCGATTCAAAGAACCTTAATACCCACGTTGCGCCGGAATCTTCAAGCGCGGTCTTCGTTGCGTCGGTAAGCTCTTCAGAGCTTATAAATTCGTCAACGCTTTGTATACGTTGCCAGTTGTATTCTTTTGCGAACCAACCGTCGCCCATATACGAAACGGGGTCGTCACTTAAAAGGGTAGCGGCAGCTTGCACAGTTTCGCTTTTTTGTTCGGAGTTTAAAAAAGGTAATAAAATTGCTTTTAACTGCCTTACGCGATAAAAGTCCCACTCAACGTCAGCTTGCATAAGCTTGTCAATCTTGTAGTCGGTACTAAACGCGATAAAATGCGAGCGGCAAGCTTTATTTTGCATTAAAAAGAATCCTGCGTTGTACTGTATAAAGCCTGCGTAAGGGTTTATAATTTCAACTACTTCGATTTCGGAAACGGAAAGCGACGTTGCGTCATTTTCGTCGGAAAAGGTAAAACGTTTAGCTACTTTGAATACTACTTCAGTTGACGTGCTCGACGTTCCGAACGTAGATTCGTCGCCTAAGCTGCTGTCAAACGCGCGGTATATGCCGCTTATTTCGTAGTAACGTATAGTTGAATCGGGGGTTTTGAAGTCTAAAACGACGTATTTATCGAATACGTTCTCGCTGGATAAAAGTTTGAGCTTATAGTTTTTAAACTTTATATCTGAATTAATCGTCGTGGATAGGTTTATCGACGTTGCCGGGAAGTCTTTCGTTTGGTCGCTGGGCTGGTAAACGTAAATAAACAGTTCGTCGTTCGTGCTTTCCGCGACCGTTATAACTTCTAAGCTATAGTCGTTAGCTTTATTGGGATAGCTTTCCCAGTCAAAAGTTTTATCCGCGCTTAAATCTTGTATTACACTCGTTATACCTTCTTCCGCATACGTGCTTATAGCGGCGGGGAAAAAGTTCCCCGTCGCTAAGACGAAAAATAAAAGGAGGTATAAAAATGCTGTATGTAAGTTTAAGGTTCTTTTCATTTTTTAAAACTCAACTACGCCGGGAGATATCGTAAACTTGTCGTTGTTTGTTAGCTGCTTGAACGGAATATCGAAGGTATACCTTTCTAACGTCGTTATACGCAGTAAGAAAGGGTAGTCAACTGCGCTGTAGTCTTCAACGTAAAGCTCTGTCGTGTTATTTATCGTTTTTAGCACGGACTCTACGTTGTAGATTAAGTTGCAGTCAAGCGTAAAACCTTTATCCGCAAGCTCGAATTTAAAACCGGTAGTCAGCGTTTCGGCGCTGAACTGTTTTAACGCGCCGTTGCCTACCCTGTAGTAAAAGTCGTTGTTACCAACGTTTGGTAGAACGGCTATTTGATAAGCTGCAGTACCCGCAACGTCAAAGCTGACGTAACCTTCTAAAGGTAGGGTTAACGTTTGCCCAGACTGGAACTCGCGCCCGTCAACGGTAACGGTAAATCTTGCCGGGTCATTATTCGGAAGTTCGATAAGATCTTCCGAAGTTTTAAAGAATCGGAAAATTATCCCGCCGAAAATGAGTATTAAAATAATAACAAGTGCTATTTTAAAAAATTTTTTCATAGTAGAGAATCTGCCCAAGTTACGGTAAACGCAGTAGATATTCCGCTAACCGTTTCGGTTACGATAACCATATACCCGCACTCGGTTACGCAGCTATTGTATTTTTGTACTCTATTAGAGTACGGCATAGCAATACCCAGTTCGTTTGGTTCGCCGTTGATTATACTTGTATAAGCGTATCCGGATAAGCTCTTTTTAACGTCGAGCTTAATTGCGTCGTCAACTAAGCTTACGTCGATTAACGGCGTAGCTTCGCCAAGCTGCGCAAAGCTTATATCTGAAGTAGTCGTTGATATAACCGTACCGTCGGCAATCTTAGTGTTGGTAGTGGTAACGTTGACCGTACCGTACTTTTGAATTTCGATTTCATAAGCGCCGAATTTATCGCCTACTTTATTAAAAACGTTGGATAAAGATAGGTCGATTGTGTACGACGTTCCAAGCGCGGAAACAACGTAAGAGCCTGCAGCGTTTAACGTTAAGTTGTTCGGGCTAAGCTTAATTTCGGAAGGCTTGCCAACGAACGAAACCACGCACGAACCGTACGTGCCGTTTTTACGCAAAGCCTTAACGTAGATATTGCCTTCGAACGCTTTAACGCACTTAATCGTTGCGGTTGCGCCCGTGCCGGTAACGGTTACGTACTCGTTAACGTTGGCGGAGTTCTTGTCGTCCGCCCAAACGACTAACCAGTCAAGCGTTTCGCCTTCTGAAAGCTCAACGTCTGCAGTTACCGTGTAAGTAGGGTAGTTGTTCGAATCGTACGTAGTCGATTCCGCGCTTACGGATATGCTGCGCGGTTCGGGGATAGCGGGTGCGGTGTTGGATATAATTATTCCGCTGGCGACTGCGCCTATTATAAAGGCGCAAACGCTAGCGGTTATGCTTATAAGTAGTCCCTTGTTTTTCATAATTTCTCCTAGGTTTTAAAATTATTCAGATTCAACTGCAGTTAAAGTGATTTCTGCACCACATGTATCCTCTGTTGAAACGATAGCTAAATATTCAATTTTTGATACATCTATTTTAGAATCGAAGTAAGTGGCTTTTTCCTCGATTGAAAAAGTAATACAGAATTTATAATTTTCGATAGAAGTAATCTCACCGTTTTCAATATTACCTCTAGCAATCACATTAAAGTCTTCATCATAGAATGTTAAAATAAAGATATCTCCGCTACCAAGTGAGCCGTCTAAATGATCAGAGTAATTAGACTGCTCCTTGTCATATATCTCGAGCTTGTACTCGTCATAATTGATAGGTACAATTTCTGCAGAATCCACAGCTGTGCTCATACCGTCGTTATAAGTAAACAAAGTAAACGTTTTAGTATTTACGTAGTTTTCGTTTGCTACTAAAATCTTTAACTGCGACGTGTATTTAGTTTTAGAAAGGGTAGTAATTTCTTGGTCTTCGACTTCTACACCGGTCCAGTCGGGGGAAACGACTAAGCGCGCGTATTCAGCACCTTCAGGCAACGTTGCCGTATGCGTTGCGGTTAACGTTTCGGAAGCGCTTATAAACTCTTCGTCTTCGTTGTAGTAGAAGACTTGATAAGATATCGTCGCGTCAAAGTTGAGTTTAACTTCTAAGCCTTCGCAGGCGAATGCGTCTTTAGTGTATAAGGTCTTGTCCGTGTCTACGTACTTGCCAGCGTCGTCAAGGCCGCCGATTGCAAACGCGGGTTTGATTTCAACTCTTTCGTCTTCGGTATTCGTGCGGGTAAGCGCTATAATCACGGCTAACGACGCGATTACTAAAACGCCGACGAGTATCCAAATAAGTGCGGTTTTGGTGTTCTTTTTAAATTTCTTAGACATATTATTCCTTCGCCCTTTACGCATAGGCGACGCGTATTTTAATTTTTTTGAGCTTCTCCGCCTAGGTTAGCGCTAACGTTCGCACGGTAGCGCTAAACTAAGAAGAAGAAAACTATTAAACTTAAACCACAAAGTTTAAGTTTATATCTTCAATCGACGTTTGGTAGGCAATAAAGCTGCGTTTGATTAACGGTTCTTGCGACTTTTTAAACGCTGCTTGTTGCGCTGTCTTGGCGTCGTTGAATTTAGTGGGGGATATAACGTAACCGCCGGTTACGTATTCTGATATTACAAAAAAGTATCCTTGCATAGCTTGCCTTCTTTAAAGCCTTAAGCGCAGTTGCGCTGCGCTTAAAGCTGTTGCGTTCGAGCACGGCAATAGCCGTGCCGTTATTAAGGAGATATTCGTTATGAAAACAAGTTCCAAAACTACTTAAGCACAATCGTTATTCCTTGCGATTTTCTAGCGCGGGAACGCTTAACGCGTTTAGCTGCGCGCTTGTTAGCTCTTTTAGTGCGCTTGGGTGCGCGAGTGTTCTTTCTTTTAGTTCGTTTAGTGTTAGTTTTTCTTTTTTTGGCTCTGGCCATTATATTTCCTTTACCCTTAACGCTGGGTGCAACGATTTTTTTGCGACGCCCGAACGGTAATTCGAGCGCGTTATTGGAGGTGATATTGACTATTCGTCCGGAAAGACGTCGTCTTCGATTTCAACGTTATCTTCTGCGACGGAGTCGTCGAATAAAATACGACGCTGGTCTTCATCTATTAAAATCGCTACGCTGTCTAAAATCGAACAGCCGCCGAGTATCTGCATAAGCTTGAACAGTAATTGTAGGAAGTAGTTTGCGTCCGGATTGCAGTATTCCAAAGCAACACCGCCAACGAAAAAAAGTGTACCTAGTAGGGAAAGTACTAAAAACGTAACTAAATTTCTATTTTTCATTTTTTCACCAAAAAGCAAAACGGGCGGTTTTGCTTTTATACCGTAAATTCAATTAATAATACACTCATTTATAAAAATATTTAAAAGGAGTTTTTTATTTTACTTGCGTGCGCCGCCCCGCACGTTCGTTTTTTTTAAAGCTTTTCTATGTCCACGTAAACGCGAACGTAACTGCTATTTCCTTTATCTGCGTAGGGTGCAGATGCGCAAAGAACGCGTATTTCAGGGCAAGAATATAAAAAGTCTAATAGTTTGGATATTTCATTAATAAGACCGTGCAAACGAAGCTTAATCATTTTTTTTACCCTTTATACCTGCACGTTCAACTGCGTCGTTGAAGCTTTCGCAGTGCTCTCCGTGCATTTTATCTATTGATAGCTCTAAAAGAGTACATATAAATTCGTGTGATAAACTTGTGAATTCTTCAATACTTTGTAAAAGACTTTCCGTATTATATACTAAACCTGCAGCTAGTTTAATATCATTTATTTCGGGTTCGTGGCCAAGCAGAACTCCGCCGCAGTTTTTAGCAGTAATAACAAAGCTTTCGCTTTCCATTTCGCCGTAAAAGTCGCCGTCTTTCTCAATAATAATCTTATACACGACGCACCCCCAAATCTACGTAACGTATTTTTTTAAGTGCGCGTATTCTTACGTTTGCAGAACGTATCGTTGCTACCGTGCGCAATACTTCTGAAGACGTTTTACCGGTAGTTTTAGCTATCTGGTTTAATAATTCAGTTAGCGCAGTTTTCATATTCGCTGCTAAGCACATTAAATCATAAGT
>JAGAMH010000028.1 GCA_017624815.1 Clostridia bacterium | reverse complement strand
GGCTCGGTAAAACAGTCGTATGAAGGTGTAATCGAAATCTAATGATTTATCTCGATAACGCGGCGACGACAAAACCTGATTTACAAGTTTTTCAAGTTGCCCAAAATTATATATGCGAGCAATTTTATAATCCTTCCGCTTTATATGCGGAAGGATATAATTTGCATTGCCAATTAAAGCAAATTCGCAAAAACGTTTTAAATTTAATTGCCGACGAAAATAATTACGAAATTATATTTACTTCTTGTGGAACGGAAGCTGATAACCAAGCAATTTTTTGCGGTGGTAAAAGGGGTAATATAGTAACTACTTTAGGCGAACATTCCGCAATTTTTTCTGCTGTAAACGAGGCAAAACAAAGAGGACTTGAAATTCGTTTTGCAAATTTAAATGCCGACGGTAGCGTAAACGTGGCTCATTTATTAAGTCTTGTAGATGATAAAACTTCGTTAGTTTCAGTAATTCACGTCAATAACGAAACGGGTGCTATAAACGATATTAACGCCATATCAGAGCAAGTTAAACGTAAAAATAAGTATGCGCTTTTTCACTCGGACGGCGTTCAAGCGTTTGGAAAAATGCCGTTTAGACTTTCAAAAAACGTAGATTTATATTCTTTAAGCGCACATAAAATTAACGGGTTGAAAGGTTGCGGAGCTCTCATTAAGAGAAAACAACTTATAATAAAGCCCTATATTTACGGTGGCGGACAGGAAAACGGATTAAGAAGTGGGACGGAAAACGTTTTTGGCATTAAGTTTTTAGAACTTTGCGCACAAAAAAAATATGCAAATATTATGCAAAATTATTCTAAGGTGGAAGAACTTAAAACTTCGCTTTGGAATTTATTAGATAAAAATTTATTTACTAAAATAAGTGGTGAAAATTCCTCGCCGTATATTTTAACTGTAAGCGCTATAGGCGTTCGTGGCGAAACTATTTTGCACGAAGTAAATGATAAAGGACTATTAATTGGTACAGGTTCGGCTTGTTCATCAAACGAAAAAAAGAGATATTCACGCGTTATTTTGGCTTGCGGAATTAAAGAAGAATTAGCCGACGGTGTTTTGCGTTTAAGCTTTTCACCCGAAAATACGTTAGAAGAAATTAATTCCGCCGCTCAAATATTAAATCAAACGGTAAAAAATAGAAAAGAGATAATGTCTTAATATGGAAAGAGTAATTATAGTAAGATATAGCGAAATTCATTTAAAAGGTAACAACAGAGGTTATTTTGAAAAGGTTTTCGTTGCAAATATGGAAAAATCGCTTAAAGGCGTTAAGCACGAAATAAGAAAACAAAGCGGAAGATATATCGTTGAAAACTTTGACGATTATAACGTTGATTTAATTATAGAAAGGCTTAATAAAGTTTTCGGCATACATACCTTAAGCGTTGCGTACAGAGTTAATTCTGATATGGACGAAATTTTTTACGCAGCTCAAAAAGTATGCAAAGAAAGTGGAACGTTTAAGGTGGAAACGCATAGAGCGGACAAAAAGTTCCCCTTAAATTCAATGCAAATAAGCGCTGCAATAGGCGGAAGATTGCTTGCAAAAAATCCAAACATAAGCGTAAACGTGCATAATCCCCAATTTACGGTTAGTCTTGATTTAAGAGAAAACGGGAAAACGCTCGTTTTTGGAGATTATTTAAAAGGACCTGGCGGCATGCCGGTTAGTACTGCTGGAAAAGGTTTATTGCTTTTGTCGGGCGGAATTGATAGCCCCGTTGCAGGGCATATGATTGCAAAGCGCGGCATGAGTTTGGAGTGCTTGCACTTCCACAGTTATCCTTATACTAATATGCAAGCAAAAGAAAAGGTCGTTGATTTAGCTAAAGTTTTGTCAGGTTATACGGGTGGAACTAAGCTGAACGTTGTTTCAGTAACTCATATTCAAGAAGAAATTCATAAAAAGTGCAACGGCGAATTTATGGTTACGCTTTTAAGAAGATTTATGATGCGAATTGCTGAAATAGTTGCAAAAAATAACGGTTTGCAATGTATTATAACGGGTGAAAGTTTAGGTCAAGTAGCAAGTCAAACCGTTGAGGGCATGACTTCGTCAAACAGCGTAATAAAAGATTTACCCGTTTTAAGACCTTTATGCGGGTTTGATAAAAACGAGATTATCGAAAGAAGCAGAGCAATGGGTGCATACGAAATTTCAATTTTACCCTACGAAGATTGCTGCACTGTATTTTTGCCTAAGCATCCCGTTATAAAACCTAAAATGAAAGACGTTTTAGAAGAAGAATCTAAACTAAACGTAGAAGAATTAATTAATGAAGCTATGGCAAGCTTAGAAGAAATTATAATTTAATAAAAATAAAAAAGGATTGTACGCTATACAATCCTTTTTTATTTATTCATTAAACCAGTCGCCGTAAATTAAGTTTGGAACTTTAATTTGAGGGGGAGAGTATTTATTGTTTCCAACGTTTACAGCGGGGAAAAAGTATTCTTTACCAAAATATTTTTTATCTTTGTACTCGTAATAGGGGATAACGGAATACACGTAAGTTCCGTTCTTTGGCGTATCGTAAATTTTTTCTTTATAAATTCCGTCATAAATAACTTTTTTAATACCGTTTTGCTCCCT
>JAGAMH010000004.1 GCA_017624815.1 Clostridia bacterium | reverse complement strand
CTCTTAAGTTTAATTTGTATAAAACACAAACTTTTCAGTTCGTGGCTCTATCTCGACTATTTAGTCATTTATCTTTGCTGACTTTGCATTTGGTACTATATGTGTACTCAAAAGTTATTGACAGAAACTATTTTTTAAATTCGTTTCCTTCTATTCAATTTTTAAACTTCACTAGCGAACCGTAGTTCGCGCTCACTTGCGAGAGCCTATCCATAATATCATAAGTGATTTATGTTTGTCAAGCAAATTTTAAAACTTTTTTAAAAATTTTTAAAAGTTTTTTATTTTTACTTTTAGGGTTATCTTGCAAACCCGAAGCTCAAGCGCGAGCTTATCTAAGATATCATACTTTAATATCTTTTGTCAAGCATTTTTTAAACTTTTTTTAAAAAATTTTTTGAATGAAGTTTAACGAATTTTCGTTTCCTTTTATTCAATTTTTAAACTGCGTTTGCCGACGTTAAGTCGGTGCCGTCGTTCGACAGCTCGTATATAATAACATAGCCGCAATTATAAGTCAATTTTTAAAAAACAAATTTTAAAATTTTTTTATTTATTTACATATTATCTTATTTTGTTATATTTTAACAAATTCACATTTTTACATATGTTAATTTTTATAATTCCGCCGCAATTAACATTATTTAGCCTTCTTATTTGCACTTTGTTAAAATTTATCAAAGTTTTACGCTTTTATATTAATATATATGTACACGCGTGCGCGCGCGTATGAATTTACCCGTTTTAGTTGCTTTTTAGCTTTATTGGTGGTATTATATTATTATGTTTAAGATATTTAGAATTATTTGTTGTGTTATTTGTGCTGCACTTTTAGCGGCAATAGTTTTTATTTTCATTTATGCCGGTTGGCAATGGGGCGTTTTAACGCTTATAATTGCGGCGGCGTTTTTCGGCTTGACCGTTCTTTTTAAAAATTTACAAGAAAAAGAAGAACAAAAGCTTAATCCCCCTCCTCCCGTAGGTGATTTTATTACAGGCAGAGTGGAAAATAACGAAAGCGAAGAAGAATAGCGTTAAAAGTAAAGCTTTAATCACTATACGGTTTTTTGTCGCAAAATTCACCTAAACCAAAATAAAGAATAAAATTAAGAGTGGCGGACTGCAAAATACAGTCCGCCACTTATCTATTATAAAATTCTTTGCGTTTGGATATAGTAACTCCAACGGGTTGAAGATATTTGTTCTATTTTTGCGTAATCTGACGCAGTATGCAATATATAATTATCTCCCAAGTATAACGCTACGTGCCCTATCCTTTCCACGCCCTTTTTATTAATTCTGGTTGCGTTTGTAAAGAACATCAAATCGCCCCGTTTAAGTTGCGATTTTTTAACCGTTTTGCCTTGATATACTTGCGTGCGCGTGTTTACTTGTAAAAGCTCGCCTGCGCCCGTATAGAATATGTATTGCATAAGTGAGGAGCAATCGAACGCAGAAGTGGTAAATCCCTTTAACTTAACGCCGCTTCCGTTATGGTAGCGAACGGCGCCGTAAACGTATTTTACGCCCATAAATTTAGTTCCGTCTTCTATAACCTCTTCTACTTCTTTATTATCGCTTTTTTGCATTTCTACTACCGTGCAAAACTTTTTAGACACGTAAACGGTTGAGTTTTTATAACCGAGCTTATACCAGTCGCCCGCCGTGCCCAAATAGGCGTATAGGGTATTCTTTTCAGCAACACCTTTAACAGAATAGCTCGTCCCCGCCCCCGTACGCAAATTAACGCCGTCGCCCGTTACCTTTATATACTTTACCGTTTTAACTTCTATTTCCGGTTTAGGCGGCTCTTGTTCTGGAAGGCCGGGTTGCTGTTCGGGTTGTTCTGGTTGTTCGGGAAGGTTGGGAATTTCTTGCTCGGGAATTTCCGGTTGAACCGCAGGTGGTTCGGGAAGGGAAACTTCTGGCAAATTAATTTCGTTATCGGGCAATACCTTGTTGGGTGAAAGCGCAATACCCACCGCGCCTACGGATATAAACGCCGCAGCTAAACTTACGGCTACAATTTTTTTAATTATCATAACTACCTCCAAATTTAACGAACGTATTATAACATAACGCAAACGCAGCGCGCAATGCAAAAATTTTGGTAGATATGGCAATATGCGGCAATAACGCCTTTAATATAAAAATCCGCCGAGAACTTTTCCCGACGGATTTAATTAAATTTTTAGTTTTGAAAACACTTCGCCTATCGGTTGGTAAACGACCAAATCTGCACCCTTATCGGCGGCGGTGGGCGTTTTATTAATAACGACCAAGTTACGCCCCTTAAAGTAATTTATAAATCCTGCGGCGGGATATACCACGAGGGACGTTCCGCCCACTATTAACGTATCCGCGCGCGATATGGCGTTTATTGCGCCGACGACCGTTCTATCGTCTAACCCTTCTTCATACAAAACGACGTCGGGTTTTATTATTCCGCCGCATTCACAATATGGTACGCCGCTATCGTTTTTAACGCGTTCTACCGAATACGGTTTTAAACAGCGGGTGCAATAATTTCTTAAAACGCTACCGTGAAGCTCGTATACGCGCTTACTGCCCGCTTTTTGATGCAAGCCATCTATGTTTTGAGTTACCACCGCAGAAAGCTTTCCCGCCTTTTCAAGCTTAGCTAACGCAATATGTGCCGCGTTTGGTTGGGCGTTTAAAAAGAGCATTTTTTCGCGATAGAATTTATAAAACAACTGCGGCTTATAAGTAAAAAAGGTGTGCGATATTATCTGTTCGGGCGGGTAATCGTATTGCTGGTTATAAAGCCCGTCTTGCGAGCGAAAATCGGGAATTCCGCTTTCGGTACTAACGCCTGCGCCGCCGAAGAAAACGATATTATTACTATCGTCTATTATTTTTTGTAATTTTTCAATCATAGCTATTACCCTATTTTTACGCTTTAAATAACTTACCCCCGCAACCGAAAGGCGCGGGGGTTAAACTTTTAATTATTCTTCAACGCCTTCGTTGAGCTTTGCCAAAAGCGCATCTAAATCGTTTCCGTGAACGAAAACAGCTTCTTCAATAGTTTCGCCGTGAGCCATAGCGCAACCGAGGCAATGCATGCCAACAGATTGTAAAATTTCCGCGCTGTTGGGATTTATTTTTAAGCAGTCGATAATTAAAGTATCTTTGGTTATTTTTGCCATAATATTATTCTCCGTTAAATTTATTCTTAATGTAAGTATATCACTATTTTTGCTTTTTTACAATAATTTAAAAGCATTATTTTTTAAAATATTGCCGTTACACGCCAAGTTCTTTTAAAACTTCCGCAACGGCGGCTTTTACTGAACCTTCTTTAAAGGGGTTGGAAAGATTGCCCACCT
>JAGAMH010000027.1 GCA_017624815.1 Clostridia bacterium | reverse complement strand
TATGATAGGGGGAATTTTTCTAACCCCGACGCTTTTGCCGTTTGGATAATGCCAACGTAGGTTATATCGTGCGAAGCCATTGCGTCGAACTTAATTTTTAAATTTTCTTCGTCGCCAACGTTGTGCGCGCTTAAAATATTATAAGCGATAGTTCCCTTTATTGCCTTTTGCTTTTTAGCTTCTACCATAAAGGCTACGCTTTCTTTTAACAGTTTACCTTCGGTGTAATACACACCGCCTTTAATTAGTTTTACCATAATTTAATCTCCTATTAGATTAATACTATTTTACCTTAAAATTAAAAATAATTCAATTGTTTAGCGCATTAAATTTTTCCGCTTATTAAAATTATTGATTTTTTGCGTTTTGCGGTGTATAATATAGCCATGAAGATTTTTGAATATAAATTTAGCAAATTAATTAAAGGGCTTATTTTTGCGGGGTTTGCCGTATGTGCGGCGGCTTTTGGCTTTACATTATACCAAATAATTAAATACGGAGTTGGCGACGCGGCAGAACCTTCTTACACTATAATACAATACGCGTTGTCTATTATTTTTTCGGTAGGGTTAACGGTTTTGTTAATTTCCATTTTAAAGCGTTCTTACTATGCGGTGGATGGGAACAAGTTTATAACCTGTTTTGGTATTATTAAATCCACCTACGATATCGACAAAATTGAACGCATTGAGCTTGACAGAAAAACTGATAAACTTTCCGTTTATTTTAAAGACGAACAATATATAATTATAGTAGTAAAGCCCGAGTGGAACGAACGCTTTGTAGACGCGCTTTTAGAAGCCAACGGCAACATAGAATTTGATATAAAAACCGATATGAACGAAGATAAAAAGTAAGATACAAACGGGGCGAGCTAAAAAGCTCGCCCCGTTTGTGTTATTTATTAATATATTGTATTATTTCTTTTTTATAATTTGAGTTCGGCGTTCTTCTCCGCCTAAAACCTTGTATAAATTTTTTGCGTGGGCAAGCCACGTAATTAAATTGATTAAAAGAATTAGCGAAAGAATTGCTATTACCCAACCGTTTAAAATAAGCGTTTTATAGCGCGTTATAAATATTATAAGCTGCCATACTGAAAAGGTGGAAACGCCCAAAAGCGAGCCCATAGAACCCCACTCGCACACGGCGATATACACCACGACGAGAATTAAAAGGGCAAATCCTACGAACACGAACCACCATTGTTCGCAAGACATAGAAACCCAAAACATACCTAAAGTTGAGGCTATCCCCTTGCCGCCTTTAAACTTCATAGTTACGGGGAAAACGTGTCCTATTACTACGAATAAGCCGAAAAAGTAACGCGCAAAATCGGAAATTTCTATATTAGTGCCTTCAAAATAGGTGTTACGGAAAATAAAATACGCTGCCAAAACAGGCAAACCGCCTTTTAGTGCGTCGCAAAAAAAGTTGATTACGCCAATTTTTACGCCGAACGTTCTAGTCATATTCATAGTGCCGGGGTTGCCGCTGCCTATTTCGCGAATATCCGACTTTTTAAGTTTTGAAATTATTACGGCAAAGTTAAAACAACCGACGAAATAACAGCATACTGCGGCTATTAAAAACCAATACCATAGCTCGGAAAAGGGGATTTGCATTGTTAATTATCCTTTTTTTCTCTCGTTAAAATCTTTATGGGCGTGCCCGAAAAATCAAAAGATTTACGCAACGTATTTTCTAAAAATCTTTCGTAGGAGAAGTGTAAAAGCTCGGTTGAGTTTACGAATAACACGAACGTGGGAGGAGCAACCGCAACTTGCGACGCATAGTAAACGCGCAATCTTCTGCCGTTATAAGAAGGCGGCTCGTTAGAACGAATCGTATCGGAAATAAGGTCGTTTAAAGTACCCGTTGCCACGCGGAAGTGGGCGTTTTGGTATACTTCGTCTACGATAGTCATAATTTTTTCGGTGCGTTGCCCCGTTTTTGCAGAGATGTAAATGGACTTGAAATAGTCCATAAACTTTAAGTCTTGTTGGAGTTTTGCGTTGAACTTATTTATGGTGTTGGTGTCCTTTTCAACCAAATCCCACTTATTCATAATTATTACCGAAGGTTTGCCCTGCTCGTGAACGTAGCCTATAATTTTGGTATCTTGCTCGGTTAAACCTTCAGTGCTATCTACAACTAAAAGACAGACGTCGGCACGGCGGACGGCGTCGAAGGAACGCATTACTGAATAGTATTCCACGTCGTCTTCTACCTTGCTCTTTTTACGAATACCCGCGGTATCTATTATGGTGTAATTTTTACCGTTATAGCTAAATTTGGTATCGATAGCGTCGCGGGTAGTTCCTGCAATATCCGTTACTATAGAGCGTTCAAAGCCCAAAAGCTTGTTTACTAAACTGGATTTACCTGCGTTAGGTTTGCCGACTACGGCTATTTTTATGCTATCGTCCTCTTCGTTTTCGTACTTGCCGAACCAAGATACGGCTTCATCTAAAACGTCGCCTATGCCCGTGGAGTGTTCTGCCGAAACGGGGAAAGGTTCGCCCAAGCCCAAAGCGTAAAATTCAAAAATTTTCTCTTCGGAATATTCGTCTATTTTATTAACGACTAAAATTACGGGCTTTTTACTGCGGCGAAGCATATCGGCTACGTCGTAATCTGACGTGGTTAAACCCTCTTTTCCATCTACGAAAAAGAGTATAACTTGAGCCGTTTCTATCGCCACTTCCGCCTGCTTTTTAATTTCCTTCCACATGGTGTCTTCGGAATTAATTTCAATGCCGCCCGTATCTACCATAGAAAAGTTTTTGCCGCGCCATTCTGCGTCGCAATAAAGTCTGTCGCGGGTAACTCCGGGGCGGTCTTCTGTTATAGAAATTTTTTTGCCGGCTACCTTATTAAAAAAGGTGCTTTTGCCAACGTTTGGTCTGCCGACTATTGCTATTAAGGGGTTTGCCATTTTTTATCCTTTTAACAAGTTTGCATAAAGCTGACTTGCGCTTTTATTTATTATTACTTTTTTACCTTTTAATATTTTTTTAAGTTGCTTTACGGTAACGCCGTCTAAAAACACCTCTTCAAATTCCTTTAAGGTGTTAGAAGGAATTATTACCGTATCGAATTTATTTAAGTTTTTATTTAGTTCGTTTATGATATCGTTGCCAGTAATTAAGCCCGTGCAAGTTACAGTTTCGCCGAAAAAACTAT